>JAKPSO010000831.1 GCA_029571495.1 Pseudomonadota bacterium | reverse complement strand
CCCTGCGCGGCGGTGAGCAGTACAACGTGGTGGTGACATTTCACAGCCGCAACAAAGAAGAATGGGGCGTCACCGACGGCAGCAAAGAAGAAGTCGAGAGCTACTTCCAAGGCATTTGCCCGAAGGCACGACAACTCATTGAACTCCCGAAAAGTTGGCGGCGTTGGGCCACGGCAGACCGCGAGCCGATTGACACATGGGTGTTCGGCCGCGCGACCATTTTGGGCGATGCTGCGCATCCGACCACTCAGTACATGGCGCAGGGCGCTTGCATGGCGCTCGAAGACGCGGTGACGCTCGGCGAAGCCCTGCGCGTGAATAACAACGATTGGCCGAAAGCCCTCGCGCTGTACCAGCGCTCACGCGTTGCACGCACCGCGCGCATCGTGCTCTCAGGGCGCGAGATGGGGCGCATCTATCACGCGAAGGGCGTCGAGCGGCTCGTGCGCAACGACCTGTGGCGTGGCCGCACGCCCGAGCGTTTTTATGACGCGATGGAATGGCTCTACGGCTGGAACGTGGACAATTGCTTGGCGAAGAACTAATCCGATTGACGGATGCCACAGCAGACGGTCGTCCCCGCGAAGGCGGGGGCCCAGACCATGAACTGCCCGTGGTGCCGTCGAGTCGTTGAAGCGATCGGATCGGGGTCTGGATTCCCGCCTTCGCGGGAATGACGACATGGGGCACGCGCCGCTGCGCTGATTTCGTAACACTCACTGAACGTACACCTTAGATCTCCGGAGGAACCTATGCACGAACTTGGCCGCCTTGAAGATTTGCCGCAGGACTATCGCGACGAGTTGACGAAACTTAACCTCGTGCCGCTGTGGCCAAGTCTGCGCGCGGTTTTGCCGCCGAAGGTACCGACGCGCAAAACGAAGCCAACGTACTGGGCGTACAAATCATTGCGTCCGCTATTGATGCGCGCGGGCGAGCTCACACCGATGGAGAAGGCCGAGCGCCGCGTGTTGGTCATGGCGAACCCTGGACATGGTCTCGAAAAAATGCAGGCGAGCGCGGCGATCTACCTGGGCATGCAGCTGCTGTTGCCTGGCGAGTGGGCACCCTCGCATCGCCATACGCCCAACGCTGTGCGTATGATCGTAGAAGGCGAGGGCGCCTGGACCACCGTCGATGGCGAAAAATGCCCGATGTCGCGCGGGGACCTGATCTTGACGCCGACCGGCTTGTGGCACGAGCACGGTCACGACGGCGACAAACCCGTGGTGTGGCTCGACGTGCTCGATCTGCCGATCGTTTACTACACCGAAACGTCGTATGTCATCGGCGGTGACCGCCAAAAGACAAAGCCGAGCCGCGGAGACCGCTCATGGACGCGCGCTGGCGTGGTACCAACCCCTGTCTTCAAGCGCAACACGAAAACCAATCCCGTGCTCCGTTATCCGTGGGCCGATGCGCGCGCGGCGCTGCAGTCGATGGCCGCTGATGATCCGGCGCTCGAAGCCGTGCAGGTGACCTACATCAATCCCGAAACCGGCGGCGATGCGCAAAACATTTTGGGCTTCTACGCGCTCATGCTTCGTCCGGGCCAATCGCTGCGCCTGCCCGCGCGATCACCCGCGCAGGTGTTTCATTTGATCGAAGGCGGCAGTGATGGCGTGGAGGTCGAGGTCGAAGACACGCGTTTCACACTGTCAGAGGCCGACACGTGTTGCGCGCCGGGCTACACGGCCGTGACGCTGAAGAATCGTTCCGCAGCTGCACCCGCGTTCGTGTTCATCGCCGACGAATCGCCGTTGCATCGCAAGCTCGGTGTTTACGAGGTGCGCGACTGATTGCCGCACGCCTCCCCTGCGTTGCAGGAGAGGCAAAACTACACGACTCGCCGTACGGCGAACGCGACGACGCGCTAGTCGTCAATCTCCACGGCCTTGTACTTGCCTGCTAGCGCCGACTGCACTGTGCTTGGCGCTTGTGCGTAATGCGAGAACGCGATGCTGTACGCGCCTTTGCCGCCGGTAAGTGATTTCAACCGTCCTTGATAATTTTCAAGTTCGGCCAGCGGCACCAACGCGCTGATCGTCACACTGCCTTTCACGCTCGACGCCGTTCCCGTCACATGGCCGCGGCGTGAGGCTAGGTCGCCCGTCACGTCGCCCATCGCGTTTTCGGGCGCGAGCACCGACACGTTCACCATCGGCTCCAGCACAATCGCGCTTGCCTTGCGGATCGCTTCGACGGTCGCTTTGCGCGCGGCGGCAACGAAGGCCACCTCTTTGCCGTCAACCGCATGCGTCTTGCCGTCGTACACGGTCACGCGCAAGTCCTGCACCGGGAAGCCCGCGACGACACCGGCCGCAAGCGCGTGCTGCACGCCTTTCTCGACCGCAGCCATAAACACGCCGGGAATCGCGCCGCCTTTGACGATGTCGACGAATTCAAAGCCCGTGCCGCGCGGCAGCGGCTCAATGCGCAACATCACCTCGCCAAACTGCCCCGCGCCGCCGCTTTGCTTCTTGTGACGGCAATGACCTTCGGCGCCGGTCGTGATCGTTTCGCGGTACGCGATTTGCGGCTCTTTGGTGTCGAGCTCAAGCTTGAATTGATTCTTCATGCGCGCGAGCTTGGCGCGCAGGTGCATTTCACCGATGCCGCGAATCACCACTTCGTTCGTCGTTGGGTGGCGCTCGGTCTTAAACGACGGGTCTTCGAGTTCAAGTTTGTGCAAGATTTCGAACAAGCGCTGCTCATCGCCTTTGCGGTGCGTCTCGACCGCGAGGCCTTGCATTGGCTGCGGAAATTCAAGCGCTTGCAAGTGGATGTGATCTTCGTCGTGCGAATCATGCAGCACGCAATCGAACTCGATGTCGTCGACCTTCGCGACGGCGCCGATGTCACCCGGCACGAGTTCCGGCACCTCAATGTAGTCCTTGCCTTGGAGGCGATACAAATGCGCGACCTTGAACGCACGTTTGCCGTTGCCGACGAAGAGCTGCGCATCTTTGCGCACGGTGCCTTGATGCACGCGGAAGACCCCGAGTTTGCCCATGAATGGGTCCACGATGACTTGAAACACGTGCGCGAGGACATGCTTGTCCGGATCGGGCTCAGCAGCGAACGACTCGTGTTCTTGACCCGGTTCACCGCGGAAAAACGGCGGCGGATTGCCCTCGGCGGGGTTCGGCGCAAGCTTCGCGATCGCGTCCAAGAGTTGCGGCACGCCAGCACCCGTGCGCGACGATACAAACAAAATCGGAATCAAGTGTCCCGCCCGTAGCGCACGCTCGAACGGCTCGTGCAGTGCCTCGGGGCTCGGGTCCGCGCCGTCTTCCAAGTAGCGCGCCATCAGGTCGTCGTCTTCTTCCACGATCTGATCGATCAATGCACGATGCGCAGCTGCGACCGATGCGAAGTCGCTTTCGCCAGTATCGTGGCCCAAAAGCTCCACGACTTCTTGTCCGTGATGAACTGGCAGGTCGAGCAGCAAGCATTCTTTGCCGAAGCGCTCGCGAATGTTGTTCACCAGCGCGGGCAGGTCCACGTTGTCGGCGTCGATTTTGTTGATGACGATCATGCGGCACAAACCGCGTTCGCCCGCGAGCGTGAACATACGCTCGGTCGAGAGCTCAATGCCCGTTTGCGCGTTGATGACGACGAGCGCGCAGTCCACGGCCGCCAGCGCCGCGATGGATTGCCCGGTGAAATCCGGATAGCCCGGTGTGTCGATCAAATGCACTTTTGCGTCGGCCCAATCGAAGCTCACGATGGCTGCGTTCAGCGAGTGCCCGAACTCCTTTTCGATAGGGTCAAAGTCACACACCGTGTTGCCTTTTTCAACGCTGCCGCGTGCGGTGATCGCGCCGCTGGCCGCGAGCAAACTTTCGGTCAGCGAGGTCTTGCCGGAAGCGCCGTGACCGACGAGGGCAACGGTACGAATTCGGGTGCTAGAGTTTTGACGCATAAGGATCCCATGGTTGCTTGTTGGCATCCTTGCCGCATAGGCCGCGTCCTGTACGAGTGCAAGTCGCGCGCGGCGCAACCGATGGGGCAAGAACGTGGTGGTTCACCACCTTGGGCGCATTGTAGGCACGCAATATCGCGACAGTTCTTGCTTTGCGTCATGGGCTGTGGCGAGGTAACAGCTTTGTGTGTTGAGCGGCTGCTGTGAAGCCGTAAAGGGTCATTTTTTGCAGAAGTCGAAAGCACAAAAAATTGAGCGCTAACGACCGTGCTTCGGTCGTTAGCGCTCAAAAGCTGTATTGCGTTTTGTGCCGGGCCGCGCGCACGCGTGGAAGCGCCGCGCGCGGCTGGGCGACGCGTGCGTTACACGCTCGTCATCGCCACCGTCTTGGTGTTGAGGTAGGCCTCAAGCGCTTCCGGGCCGCCCTCGCTGCCATAGCCCGAGTCTTTCAC
>JAKPSO010000823.1 GCA_029571495.1 Pseudomonadota bacterium | reverse complement strand
ACTCGCCAGCGACGAACACCAAGGCAGACTCTCTGCGCGCGCCTACGCGTCCCGCAGCGCCCGCTTCCAGTTCAGGCGGTCTTGAAATAGACATGGCGCTCGTCGCCGCATTGCCAAAGGGAACGTCGCTCAGTCAACCCGTCAACAAGAAGGAGCCCGCTGCGCGCGCGGCAACGGCCCAACCCGCGCCTAGTGTGTCACCCGTCGCGTCGCCTAGCATCGCGCCAGCGGACACGCCAGCGAGAGTGCCTCCTGCCGCAGCTCCGGCCCGTCCAGAAGCCGCGACCGTTGTTCCGCCGTTGGCTACCGCAACGAAAGCTGCAAGGCGACCGGTATCGGCCAGCGTTTCGGTACTGTCTGGTCCTGCGACCGGCAAGAATTATCCGCTTGAGCAGCCGTCGGTGACGCTCGGAAAAGAAGGCAAACAGGTCGTTGAAATATTGCGCGCAGGGCAGCTTCGGTGGCAGATACGCCAGCGTGAAGGCGTCACGCCAGCCTACATCAACGGCGATGCGCTCGCCGGAACTAGGGACCTTGCCGCTGGCGACGTCATTGAGCTCGCTGGCGTACGTCTACGTTTTGATTTGGCGCTCACGTAGACAAGTCACCAGCGATCGGCTGCGCGGCTTTCGATGACCATGACACCGTCGCGCCAAACACAATCGATAAGCGCTGACTCCGGTGCGTAAGTGACACCGGATCGGGCGGACAATTTATTGTTTCCTGTAACGTCAACTCGCTGTAGCCGAAGAAAAGCGACTTCGCAAATTCGGTCCCCTAAATCGACAGATAAAAAAAGGCCGGGAAATCCCGGCCTTTTTTTGTTTCAGCACACCGTTACTTCTTCGGGGCTTTATCGGCTTCTGTTGAGTGTGAGGTCGAGCCAGAATCGTGCTTTTCCCCACTCAGATCAATGTTGCCGCCGCCTTTCATCAACAGCCAAATACCTAGGGCTGCGAAGACGATGAATCCAACGATGAGCTTCCACATAACTTAGTCCTTTGCGTAAATATCGACGTCTTTCGTTTCACGGATGAACAACATGCCGATCACGAAGGTGCCGAGGGCTACGATCACTGGATACCAGAGGCCGTAGTAAACGTCGCCGGTTGCTGCCACCATCGCGAACGCAGTGGTTGGGAGCAAGCCACCGAACCAACCGTTACCAATGTGGTACGGCAAGCTCATTGAGGTGTAACGAATCCGCGTCGGGAATAGTTCGACGAGCATCGCTGCGATCGGACCGTAAACCATCGTGACGAGGATAACGAGGAACACCAAGAGCGCAAGCACCATCGGCATGTTCATCGCCTTCTCATCAGCCTTCGCAGAGAGGCCAGCACCTTTAACTGCTTCGCCAACTTCTTTCTTGAACGCGGCGAGCGTTGCTGCGCTTTCCTTGTCGAACGCGTCGCCGGCGGCGTTGAGCTTAGCTACTGGTGCGGTAATTTCTTTGTCGCCAATTTTGATTACTGAAGGCGAACCGGCTGCGCCCTTCGCGTTCACATAAGGTACGAAGGCTTGAGCCAGCGTGCGCTTAGCGATGTCGCAAGAAGAACGGAAGTCGATTTCGCGAGCAATCGGGCTACCTTGGAACGAGCACGTTGCGGTGTCCGCCGTAATCGTCACTTTAGCTTTGGCTTGCGACGCTGCGAGTGCAGGGTTCGAGTACTGGAGCAGCGCTGGGAAAACTGTGAAGTAGGTCAACGCGCCAATCAAGCAACCCGCCATGATGATCAGTTTGCGACCGATCTTGTCCGACAGCCAACCGAAGAAGATGAACCCTGGCGTGCCGATCACGAGCGAAACAGCGATCAGGATGTTTGCCGTTTTGGCGTCAACCTTCGCGATGCTTTGCAGGAAGAACAGAGCATAGAACTGACCCGAATACCAGATCACCGCTTGACCAGCCGTCAGGCCGAGCAGCGCGAGGATCACAACTTTGAGGTTTTTCCATTGGCCGAACGCTTCGGTCAGTGGAGCCTTCGAAACTTTGCCTTCTTCTTTCATCTTCTGGAACGCTGGCGATTCATTCATCGACAAACGGATCCAGACAGAGATTGCAAGCAGGAAGATCGAAACGAGGAACGGAATGCGCCAGCCCCATGTGTCGAACTCAGCGCCCGTGAATTCGCGGCAAAGCAAAATCACGATCAGCGAGAGGAACAAACCGAGCGTTGCAGTCGTTTGAATCCAGCTGGTGTACAGACCGCGACGATCTTGTGGAGCGTGTTCCGCAACGTACGTCGCAGCGCCGCCGTATTCACCACCGAGCGCGAGGCCTTGCAGCATGCGCAAGGCGATCAGAATGACCGGCGCCGCAACACCGATCGAGTTGTAGTTCGGCAAACATCCCACGATGAACGTCGCCGAGCCCATGATCAAAATGGTCACGAGGAAGGTGTACTTACGACCGATCATGTCGCCGAGACGGCCGAACACGAGCGCGCCGAATGGACGCACCAAGAAGCCTGCTGCGAACGCAAGCAGCGCGAAAATGTATGCGGAAGTTGGATCAAGACCAGCAAAGAATTGCTTGGCGATAATGGCAGCTAAAGAGCCATATAGGTAAAAGTCGTACCACTCAAACACGGTACCCAGTGAGGATGCGAAGATGACCTTCTTTTCCTCAGCGGTCATTGCGCGCGATGCGCTCTGTGCGGCTGCTGCCATAAATTTTCCCCTTCGGTGATTACAGCCCCCTTCCAACTCGGTGAGGCCGCTAGGGTACGAAAGTTAGTGAGGTGGGCTTACGGCGCTCTGACAGAGCACTTACGTGAAGCTGACTATCATTTTCGCGCCGCCTAGCGACGACGTTTCGATGGTCACGTGACCATCGTGGCCTTGCGCTACCTCACGCACAATTGCCAAGCCCAACCCGGTTCCGGGGATTGGCGCACCAGAGGTCGTGTCGATCTGCGCGACGCGCGCAAAAGGCGCGAACACGCGCTCGCGATCTTGCGGTGCGATGCCGGGCCCGCTGTCTTCGACAACGACGCGAATCGGCGCGTCACGCACCGCGAGCAGTACGCTGCCGCCACGCGGAGCGTACTTAAACGCGTTGTCGACCAAGTTGCGAATCATTTCGCCGAGAAGCGTCGCGTCGCCCATGATCTCGACCGCGACGTCACTTGGCTCGAACGCGAAGTCAATCTCTCGCTCCAACGCCTGTGGCAACACATCGTGCGCAACGCCTTCACACAATGTGTTGAGCTCCACGGCCTCGCGGGCGCTTGTGGTGCCAGCGCTTTCGGCACGCGCTAATGCGAGAAGTTGGTTCGCAAGTCGATTCGCGCGCCGGCCGGTATGTGTCAGTCGAGCCATCGCTTCATCGCGCTCTGGTCCGTCCGGTAGGCGTTGCGCAAGTTCGCTCTGCGTGCGAAGCGCTGCGAGTGGCGTACGCAATTGATGTGCGGCGTTGGCAATGAACCGCTTTTGGGCGCCGAGAGAAGTCTGCAATCGTTCGATCAAGGAATTGGTCGATGCGATGAGCGGCGCAATCTCATGTGGCGCCAGTTCTTCTGGAATCGGTCGCCAATCGTCCGCCGTCCGCGCATCGAGATGTTCTTGCAATGAGCGCATCGGTTGTGCGACGTATGTGAGGCCGTACCAGAGCAAATAGAACGCCACAATCAGCACCGCAGTTTGCGCCAGCGCCTCGTGGATCATCCCAGAGCGAAGTAGCGCAGCCTGCCGCTCGCGAGACTGCGCCACCGCCAACGTGTAATCTTTGCCACCCGCGGAAAATCGCAGGCGCACGACGCGAATCACTTCATCATCCATCACGGTATTGAAACCATCGACGTGACGAAACTTCGGCGTCAGTGCCGGAGCGCGCAGCGGTACTTCGGCGTCCACCGTCTCGCGCAAAAACGGCTGCATCGCATCATCACCAGCTGTTGGAATACCCGATCCGTCAACGATCAAAAAGGACACCGGATATTCGCTCGCGATATTCATCAATCGCTTCGTCGCGTCCGACGGAAACACGATGTCGGGCCGCGTCGTGACGCGTTGCTCCCATTCGCTTACAAGCATCAACGCAACGGCGCTCAAACCATCGTCAAGCGCAGTATCGACGGTCGTTCGAGCGCTCATAAACGAGATACCCAAACTCACCAACCAAACCGACAGCAACGGCGCGAGCAGCCATTCAAGCAGTCGCGCGGCCAGGCTCATTGCAACTGTTGGCTCGCCGTCTCAGCGTATCCGGTAGAGCTAGAAGTGGTCACCTGCGCGGCCTTGTCAATGCAGTAACCCAGCCCACGGAAGGTGCGCACCTGAATGCCGGCAGGCTCAAGTTTCTTACGCAAACGATGCACGTAGACCTCGATCGCGTTGAGCGAAATATCGCTGTCCCACGCGCACAGGCCTTCCATCAATTGCTCCTTGGTCACGGCGCGTCCAGCACGCAGCAGAAGCACCTCAAGAATGCCCGCTTCACGGACGGATAGTTCAAGCGGCGTGCCGTCAGACGCCGCTTGCCGCGACGCGATATCAAACGTCAAACGGCCATGTACCAGCATATTGCTCGTCGCGGCATTGCGTCGACGAATGAGCGCTCGAACGCGCGCATGCAACTCGTCAAGCGCGAACGGTTTCACCACGTAATCGTCAGCCCCCGCATCCAGACCTTCAACGCGATCAGTGACCGAGTCCATCGCCGTCGCAATCAGCACCGGGACAGCCTTGTGCGCGTCGCTGCGTGCGCGCAATTGCCGCAGCACCTGCAAACCAGACATTCGCGGCAAGCCCAAATCCAAGATCACAAGATCGTATTGCGCGGTTGTCAACGCAGTCGCCGCAGCCGGTCCATCGGTCACCCAATCGACCGCGTAATGCTCACGCTTGAGACTTGCAGCCACTCCACTGCCCAGTTCAGCGTCGTCCTCCACCAGCAAAATTCGCATGATGTTTCTCCCCCTGCGCAGAGTGTAGCGCTGCCACTGATTTCATCATCAACTTTTTGTGTCGAGCGGCTAAAGCACGGCGCTTTCAGCTAATTTTCGCCACAAATCGACTTCTGACCATGAGAATTGGAAAACGCCTACAGTTGGCCGCTATGGGGCCATTTTCACAAAAAGCTGTTGCACGCAACGCCAGTTCCAAATGCGGGAAATCGAGCTCCGCTGGACGCGCGTCAGATGCTATCGTCACCGCATAGGAGATCTCACATGTTGCACTCACACAACGCCCGTTTTTCGCGACTCGTTTCGTCCATTCTTGCTGTTGCAACTCTCGCCGCCTGCGCACTGACCGCCGCAACCGCGAGCGCCCAACCTTTCCCGAACAAACCAGTCAAACTCGTCGTGCCGTATCCTGCGGGCGGTTTCCCCGACACCGTGGCCCGCGTGATGGCCAAGGCACTCACCGAAAAGTGGAACCAGCAAGTCATCATCGACAACCGCCCCGGCGGCAACGGTGCTGTCGCCGCGCAGACCGTGAAAGCCGCGCCCGCTGACGGCTACACACTGCTCGTCACCGACGGGTCAATGTTCACCATCAATCCCGCCTTGTACAGCAAGCTCGAATACGACCCGAAGCGCGATTTCCTGCCCGTCTCCGCGCTCGCGAAAGCGCCGCTCTTTCTCACTGCACATCCCGGCGTTCCCGCCAACACCTTCGCCGAGTTCGTCGCCTACGTCAAAGCCAATCCCGGCACCGTGAACTATGGCTCGTCGGGCATCGGCAGCACGCATCACCTCACCGCCGAAGCCATGTCGTCCGCACTCGGTTTGAAGATGGTCCACGTCCCGTTCAGAGGCATGGGCCAAGCCGTTCCCGCGCTGGTCGGTGGACAAATTCAAGTGCTCTTCAGCGCACTCCCTGCAACGGTTGGCTTCGTGAAAGACAACCGCCTCAAGCTCCTCGCGCAGAACTCCAACAAGCGCTTCTCCGGCGCGCCCACGATCCCTACGATCGGTGAAACCAGCATCCCCGGATTCGACTTCGCGCCAACAACAATCGTCATGGCCCTAAGCGGCACGCCGCCCGCGATACTGCGCCAACTCTCGGTCGATGCCGCCGCTGCCGCGCGCTCACCTTCAGTCGCTGAAACGCTCCTCAATTCCGGCGTTGAAGTCATCGGAAGCAGCAGCGAAGAGCTCGCCAAAGTGCTGCAAGACGAAGCCGACCGTTTCTCGAAAATTATCAAAACCATCAACATCAAAGCGGAATAGCGTGACGACCTGCACCGCGAGCCCCGAGCTCATTGACGACCTCGTTAGCGCTAATCGCATCCTCTACAACGAAGCGGTCGTCGATGGGTTCGGTCACGTTAGTGTGCGCCACGATCGGTGCGACGACCGCTTCCTGCTCGCTGCAGGCTTAGCGCCCGCCGTCGTCACCGCCGACGACATCCTCGAACTCGATTTCGAAGGCAACGTGCACGACGCGCAGGGGCGACGCTCGTACCTAGAGCGCTTCATCCACAGCGAAATTTACAAAGCGCGACCCGACGTCGTCGCTATCGTGCACAGCCACTCGCCCGCGATCATCCCGTTCGGTGTCACGCGCGCCACGTTGCGACCCGTCTGTCACATGAGCGGCTTCTTAGGGTTCTCGACGCCAGTCTTCGACATTCGTGACAGTGACGGCGAAAATAACGACATGCTCGTGCGCAGCAATGCACTCGGGAAAGCGCTAGCCGATTCGCTCGGGAACAACGATTTTGCTCTCATGCGTGGTCACGGCTCAATCACCGTTGCGCGTTCGCTCAAACTTGTCGTCGCCCGGGCGATCTGGGCCGAGATGAACGCCAAATTGCAGACCGAAGCGATGCGCTTGGCCGCAGCGTTTGGCGACGGTGAAGTGAACTACCTCACGCCCGGCGAAGCCGCTGGGTCGATGGCAATCAACGAAACTGTCGTTGATCGGCCGTGGCAGTTGTGGAAAGAAAAGGCTCAGAGGAAGTAGACGAGCCATCCTCGATCCACCGTTCGCCTTGAGCTTCTGGAAGGGTCTGATGGAATGAGGTGACTTACGTCGCGCCGCTGGTGGCCGCAGCCACCATCTTCAACGCGTGCCCCGCCGCCATCATCCCCATGCACGCGGTCATGTGCATCGCTGACCCGTAGCCCGCGCAGGCGAGGCCGGAACCGCCGCCAATCGGCGCTTCTGCGGGTGGTTCGGGGCTGAAGACTGCGGCAACGTGAAACTTCTTTTTGCCGCGTGGGAAGCCGTGGTTTTGTCGCAAATCTACGCGTAGTTTCGCGAGTAGCGCGTCTTGTTCGGTAAACGTGAGGTCTTCAACCTTGAGCCTCGACGCGTCGGACTTTCCGCCAGCGCCGCCGCAGGTAATAAGCGGGATTTTGTGCGCCACGCAGTGCAACACCATCGCTACCTTGCCGCGCATTTTGTCGGCGGCGTCAATGACGAAACTCGTGTTGTGCGGGATCACCGCGTTAACGTTTTCCGGCGTCAGAAAATCATCAACGACATGAACTTCCACGTGTGGCGCGAAGCTTTGGATGCGCGCTCGCATGGCGTCGACTTTGTTGGCGCCTAGGGTGTTGAGCGTCGCGTGCGCTTGGCGATTAAGGTTGGACTCGGCGACCACATCCATGTCGATCAACGTGATGTGGCCAATGCCAGAGCGAGCTAACGCCTCTGCCGCCCACGATCCAACACCGCCAATGCCCACGACGACACCGTGCGCCGCTCGAATGCGCGCGAAACCGTCGCGCCCATAGAGACGAATCACGCCGCCGAAGGCGCGTTCAACGTCAATGGTGTCAATGAGAGCCTCCATCGTGTTTCGGGCGGCTTCGCGCCGATCGCATAGCGATGAGGAATGACCAATCGCGCGCGGCGCAACACGCCGAGAAAGATGCCCTTGCGCGGCGTTACTTCGTGGAGTACGGATACGCCTTTTGTGGCACGCGCGCAGCCTCCTGCTCGGCACGTTCCGTGACGTCCAGCGGCTTCTTGTCCCACCACATGGCGCGGCCTTTGCGTTGGTCGGCATCAATTTGCGGGTTGGCGGCTTTGAGGTCGCGAATAAACAACGTGATATCGGATTCGTACATGATGGGCTCGGTAAGTGCGTGGATTGAGTGAATTTTAGGCGCTTTCGGCGAGGCGCGTCGAACGACTAAGCGCGCACCTAGTTTTGCGCCGGCGCGTCTTGCAATTTGTCGGCCCGCCGCGTTCCCGCGTACAACTCAAATTCGAACAAACGGCAATCCAGCGCGCCGTTGAACAGCGGCGTTTTCTTCGACGGTTTGAAGCCGATGCCACTCGGTAGTCCACGATCGGCCGTGATGAAGCACGCCTTCCAACCTGCCATTGTTTTCTTGAGCCACGTTCCGACGTGCGGATACCATGCCTTCAGGTCGGCGACTTCGT
>JAKPSO010000821.1 GCA_029571495.1 Pseudomonadota bacterium | reverse complement strand
CTAAGTCACCGGTTTCTAGCGGCGCAAAGACCGCCACAAAACCAAAACTGCTCCTCCTTCACGGCCCGAACCTCAATTTGCTCGGGACACGTGAACCTGAAAAGTACGGATCGACAACCTTGGCGCAGCTCGAAGCGCACTTGACGAAGCGCGCTGCCGCCGCAGGCTTCACGCTGGACTGTCTGCAAAGCAATCACGAAGGCGTACTGCTGGATCGAATCCACGCCAGCCGAACCGACGGCACGCTCGCCTGCATCATCAACGCCGGTGCCTTCACCCACACGAGCGTCGCCCTGCGTGACGCCTTCGCTGGCGCGTCGCTGCCGTTTCTCGAAGTGCACATTACCAATGTGCACGCGCGAGAAGAATTTCGTCACCACTCGTACCTGAGCGCCATCGCGCGCGGGGTGATCGTGGGGCTTGGCGTGAAGGGTTACGACCTCGCGCTCGACTTCTTGACCGCCGAATATTCCGCGAAATAACCCGTTTCGCGAAGCCCCTTTCATCTTCCACAAGAGGAGAACCGTCGCATGGATTTGCGCAAACTAAAGACTTTGATTGAACTGGTGCAGGAGTCCGGCATCGCCGAGCTGGAGGTCACCGAGGGCGAGGAGCGTGTGCGTATTACCCGCACCGTCGCGAACGCCGCGCAGCCGATGATGCAGTATGCCGCGCCGATGATGGCGCAACCCGCGCCGCAACAAGCCGCTGCGCCAGTTGCCGCTGCCGCCGCTGCGCCGGTCGCTGCCGCCGAACCCGCCGCACCGTCGGGGCATACGGTGAAGTCGCCGATGGTGGGCACGTTCTATCGCGCGTCAGCACCCGGCGCTAAGCCGTTCGCGGACGTCGGAAGTACGGTGGCGGTCGGCGACACGTTGTGCATCATCGAAGCGATGAAGCTCATGAATGAGATTGAGTCTGACAAAGCCGGTGTCGTGAAAGCGGTGCTTGTGGAGTCCGGCGAGGCCGTGGAATACGGTCAACCCATGTTCATCATTGAATAGGTCACGATGGCTCTCTCCCTCAGTACGGCAAAAAAGACCGAACCCGTGATGTTCGACAAAATTCTCATCGCCAATCGTGGTGAGATCGCGCTGCGTATTCAGCGTGCGTGTCGTGAAATGGGCATCAAGACGGTTGTCGTCCATTCCGAAGCCGATGCCGACGCGAAGTACGTCAAGCTTGCCGATCAGTCCGTCTGCATCGGCCCCGCGCCGTCCGCGCAAAGCTACTTGAACGTTCCGGCCATCATTGCCGCCGCGGAAGTCACGGACGCACAGGCGATTCACCCCGGCTATGGGTTTCTTTCTGAAAATGCAGATTTTTCAGAAAAAGTAGAGAAATCGGGTTTTGTTTTCATCGGGCCACGTGCCGAGACGATTCGCTTGATGGGCGACAAGGTCTCGGCCAAGTCCGCGATGAAAAAAGCGGGCGTACCGGTCGTGCCCGGCGTGGAAGGCGCATTGCCGGACGATCCGCGCGAGATCATCAAGATCGCGCGCTCGATTGGCTATCCGGTCATCATCAAAGCCTCGGGCGGAGGTGGCGGGCGCGGCATGCGCGTAGTGCACACTGAAGGCGCATTGATTAACGCAGTGACGCTCACCAAGGGCGAAGCACTGGC
>JAKPSO010000809.1 GCA_029571495.1 Pseudomonadota bacterium | reverse complement strand
GCGGCAGCAGCTTGCCGCGCGCAGTGTGCTTCGCGCGTGCTGCGTCACCACCGCCGAGCGCCGCAGCGGCGTGCTTCGCGCGCAAGTCATCCACCAACGCTTGCATGGCCGCCGTAGAGGCGACAACGTTGGCGTCGCGTGGGTTGAGTTTCGATTCGATTATTGGCATTAGTATTTCCACGCACCTTGTTTCAACCAACGCTCCAACATCGGTAAGCGATCCGCACCCCAGAACGGTTCATCATCGACGATGAAAAACGGTGAACCAAAAATGCCTTTCGCGATGGCCGCCTCAACGTTCGCTTTGAGTTTCGCCTTGATCTCATCGCTCTGCGCAGCGGCAATCACTTCTTCTGCGCTATAGCCAAGGCCCGCAGCGATGTCGCCGATAACGTCGAGCTTGCCGATATCGCGGTCGCCGCGAAAGAATGCACGGTAGAGCTCAAGCGCAAATTTCTTGGCGTGCGCTGGATGTTTTTCTTGCATCCACAACACGGCACGCGCCGGGTTTTGCGTGGCGATCGGAAAGGTCGTTGGCGCGTTATACGGAATGCCGTAGAACGCCGCGCTGCGCCGGAAATCACGCTCGGAATAGGGCCCCTTCATCGGCGCCATCGTGAGCGGCTGACCGCCGGTCGTTTTGAACACGACGCCGAGCAAAATGGGATGCCAATTCACTGTGCGACCGCAGCGTTGCCCGAGCTCCTCGATCATCTCCGCAGCGAGATAACCGTAGGGTGACGAGAAGTCGAAGTAGAAGTCGATGGAGCTTGTCATAGTAAAAATCGTTGCGAGTGTTTATTGCGGAATCATTTGACGCAGATTAGCGCTGATTTAACGCAGATGGGCGCGGATCATTTTGTTGTGACTTTAGGGCGTCATATCAGTCTAAAAAATCTGCGGAAATCAGCGGTCAATCAGCGGGAATCTGCGTCAAAAAATCACCGGTCAAGCGCACCAGACGCCAATCCGCGTCCGATCAAAATTTTCTGAATGTCGCTCGTGCCTTCGTAAATCTGGCACACACGTACGTCGCGGTAAATGCGCTCGACCGGGAAGTCGGTCACGTACCCATAGCCGCCGTGAATTTGAATCGCGTCGGAGCAAATGCGCTCGGCCATTTCGCTCGCGAATAGTTTCGCCATCGCGGCTTGCGTGAGGCAGGGCACGCCAGCGTCTTTGAGACTGGCGGCGTGGTGAATGAGCGACCGCGCGGCTTCGATTTGCGTCGCCATATCGGCGAGCTTGAATTGCACGGCTTGGTGTTCAAAGATAGGTTTGCCGAACGCTTCGCGCTCTTTCGCATATCGAAGCGCGGCTTCGAAGGCCGCGCGCGCCATGCCCACGCTTTGTGACGCGATGCCGATGCGCCCGCCCTCGAGACCGGCCAGCGCAATCTTGTAACCCGCTCCTTCTTCGCCGATCATGAGCGAGGCCGGTACGCGGCAGTTCTCAAACAAAATCTGCGCAGTGTCGCTGGAGTGTTGCCCGAGCTTGTCTTCGATGCGAGCGACCGTGTAGCCCGGCGTTTTCGTGGGGACCAGAAACGCGCTGATGCCGCGCTTTCCCGCCGCTTTGTCGGTAACGGCCATCACGATGGCGACGTCTGCGTTTTTGCCCGAAGTGATGAATTGCTTGACGCCATTCAATACGAAATGGTCACCGTCGCGCGTGGCTGTGGTGCGCAGTCCCGAAGCGTCGGAGCCTACATGCGGCTCGGTCAAACAAAACGCGCCGAGCATCTCGCCACGCGCGAGTGGCACGAGCCAATCGCGCTTTTGCTGTTCGTTCGCGAAGCTCATCATGATCGAACACACGGGGCAGTTGTTCACCGAAATCACGGTGCTCACGCCGCCGTCGCCCGCCGCGATTTCTTCGAGAATGATCGCGAGCGAGGTGTAGTCCATGCCCGCGCCGCCGTATTCGTCGGGTACAGCGATGCCGTAGCAACCCATCTCAGCGAGACCCTTGAGTTCAGCGGCCGGGAACGTGTGCGCCTTGTCCCATGCCGCCGCTTTCGGCGCGATTTTTTCTTGCACGTACGCACGCACGCTATCGCGCACCATGCGTTGGTCTTCAGTGAGCAACATTGTGCTGCGTCCTTTTTTCGTCGTCGCTAATCTTCATTCGTTCGGCGTGATTCACGGAGCCGCGCCTTCGCCGCCTTTTGGCCCCCAGAACACGACCCACGTTGCGAAGTCCTCGCTGAATTCTGTGAAGCGATGCTCCGCACCTGCGGGCACGAAGAGCGCGTCGCCCGCTGCGCACGCGATTCGTTCGTTTTCGAGGGTGAACGTCGCAGTGCCGCTGTGGACGAAATAGAGTTCGTCTTGCGCATGCGGCGTTTGCGGATCAGTGCCGCGTGGGGCGTAGAGTTCGACCGACATCGTGCCGTTGGCGAGCGCGGCCGCGAAGCGTTCACCTTGCGGCCATTTCGTTGAGACGGGGCCGGGCAATTGTTTAAGTAGTTCCGCAGCGCGCGCGTGCTTCATGATTTGCGCTCGACCGTTTCGATGGGCATGCCAGCCGCTTTCCAGGCGGTAAATCCGCCCGCCACGTGCGCAACGTTGCTGAGCCCCATGTCTTGAAACATCTTTGCCTCAAGCGCCGAGCGCCACGCGCCGGCGCAATAGAGCACGAAGCGCTTGCCGCTTGCGTAGATCGGCTTGTGATACGGGCTTTGCGGGTCAATCCAAAATTCGTTCATGCCGCGCGGGCAGTGCAGCGGACCGGGAATCTTTCCTTCGCGCCAGAGTTCGCGTACGTCGCGGATGTCGATGATCTGCGTGTTGGGGTCATCCATCGCGGCGCGCGCTTCTTCAAGCGAGAGCGTGACGATTTCCGCTTCGGCGGCGCGGACAAGATCCATCGCGCTACGCATGACCGCCTCCCAAAATTTCTGAATACAGCTTTTCGCGCGAAACGGCTATTCCGCGGCCATTGGATCGATACACAGGGTTATGTCGACTGGTAATGAAAATGCGCTGTAACGACCGTATAACGGCCGTTGTAGCTAAAAAGCTGTTCAGCGCACTCACAATTATTTGCTCATCACCAAGGAATCGTCGCGCCGGTGTTGTCGAAAAAACCACCGTGTTTATCCGACGCGTTTTCAATCACGTGACGCATACCAGCCACGCTCTCGGTTGGCGTGAGCATCGCTTGAGGGCCGCCCATGTCCGTGCGCACCCATCCCGGATGCAGCGCCATGACGCGAACGCCTTTTTTGCCGAGTTCGAGCGACGTTGCCTTGACCACTGCGTTGAGCGCGGCCTTGCTCGCGCGGTACGCGATACCCGAGCCCGAGCTCATTGCCGAGATAGAGCCCATGCGCGACGACAGGAACACCATTGCGCCGCGCGCCTTCGCCACGTTGTGCGCAAACGCGAGCGTGAGCCGCAGTGGCCCCAGCACATTGGTGCGCATCACGAGATCGAAGTCCTCGGTTGGCATGTCGGTGAGACCATCGTTGCGCGGGCCGTAGACACCGGCGTTACAGATCATCACGTCGATCGAATCGTCTTGGAGTTTTTCCGCGAGCGAATGAATCGACGACGACGTGCTCGTGTCCAGCGCCTCGATGCGTACGCCGACGCGCCGCAGTTCCGCCGCTTCCGCAGGACGACGACAGGTCGCGATCACGTCACAACCATCCGCGGCGTATTGCTTCGCGAATTCAAGGCCGAGGCCGCGGTTGGCACCGATGATGAGTACTGTTTTTGCCATGATCTTTTTGTCTCGCTGTAGGAGTGGGTCTGTCGCGCAGGCGCGCCGTTTCCCCTAATTTTCCTACATCATCTCAATCGCAACAGCCACCGCCTCACCGCCACCGATACAGAGCGACGCCACGCCCTTTTTGCCGCCGGTCTTCTTGAGTGCGCCGATGAGCGTCACGATGATCCGTGCGCCTGACGCGCCGATCGGATGGCCGAGTGCGGTCGCGCCGCCGTGAATGTTGACCTTGCTGTGTGGCAAATCGAAATCTTTCATCGCCGCCATCGTCACGTTGGCAAACGCTTCGTTGATCTCGTAAAGATCCACGTCGGCCGCAGTCCATCCCGTCTTCTTGAACAAAATCTTGATCTCGCCAGCCGGAGCGGTGGCAAACCACGCGGGCTCTTGACTGAACTCTGCATGCGCCGCGATACGCGCAAGCGGCGTGAGGCCGAGCGCTTTCGCTTTCGAGGCTTTCATCAGCACCAGCGCCGCCGCGCCGTCGGAGATGCTCGATGCGTTCGCAGCGGTGACGGTGCCGTCTTTGATGAATGCGCTCTTGAGAGTCGGAATTTTGTCGGGCTTGGCTTTCGGCGGTTGCTCGTCGTGTTCGATCACGGTGTCGCCGCTGCGGCCTTTGATCGTCACCGGCGCGATTTCCCATTTGAAGGTGCCATCCTTGATCGCAGTTTGCGCACGCTTCAAAGATTCCAGCGCGTAGGCATCTTGCGCCTCGCGCGTGAAGCCGTATTTCGCGGCGCATTGCTCCGCGTACACGCCCATCGCTTTGTGCTCGTAGGCGTCTTCAAGGCCATCCATCGCCATGTGGTCGTACACGGTCGAATGTCCGTAACGATAGCCCTGGCGGCCCTTCGCGAGAAGGTATGGCGCGTTGGTCATCGACTCCATGCCGCCTGCGATCATGATCTCGCGACTGCCCGCGAGGATCGCATCATGCGCGAGCATCGCAGCCTTCATGCCGGAGCCGCACATTTTGGTGATGGTCAACGCACCGACTTCTTTTGGCAGACCGGCCTTGAGCGTTGCTTGCCGCGCAGGCGCTTGGCCTTGG
>JAKPSO010000756.1 GCA_029571495.1 Pseudomonadota bacterium | reverse complement strand
ACGTAAGCGTAAACCCTAACCGTCAAGTCTTATATAAGACTTAGAATTCAACAATCCCGACTCTGCGGTCGGTTTTGTTTTGAGCGTCGGCGTTTCTGGGTTTTGTGCACTGCACGACTGGTAAATTGCCCGCTCGACGGTTACGAGGAGGAACGCCCCGCCATGTCAGAGAAGACCGTATCGGCCGCTGCCGACACATTCCCGCGCCTGCTCCTTGAGCACGCAGCCATTCGTGGCGGCGCGCCTGCGCTGCGCGAAAAGTACCTCGGCATTTGGCAGACATGGACGTGGTCTGAAACTGCCGCAGAAGTGCGCGCTATGGCGATGGGCCTGCATTCGTTAGGCTTTAAGCGCGGCGACAACCTCGCGATCATCGGCGACAACCGTCCTCGCCTCTACATGGCCTTCGCGGCGGCACAGTGCATCGGCGGCGTCGCGGTGCCGATGTATCAGGACGCTGTCGCCGTCGAGATGACCTTCGTTCTCGAAAACGCGAACATTCAGTTCGCCATCGTCGAAGATCAAGAGCAAGTCGACAAACTCCTCGAAGCGCGCGACACGTTGCCGCAAATCGCGCACATCGTCTACGAAGACCCGCGCGGGCTGCGCACTTACGCTGCGCCGGGACTCATCAGCCTCGACGGTCTGCGCGAAGTGGGCGCGGCGTACGACAAAACCAATCCTGGTCTGTTCGAGCGTGAAGTGGCCGCTGGCAAGGCCACCGACACGTCGGTGATGCTCTACACCTCCGGCACCACGGGCAAACCGAAAGGCGTGTGTCAAAGCCACGAAGCCTTCATCACCGCCGCGCGCGGCGGTGTGCAATTCGACCACCTGACCGCCGACGACAACGTGCTCTCTTACCTGCCGATGGCGTGGGTCGGTGACCATTTGTTCAGCTATGCGCAGGCGTTGGTGGCGGGCTTCACAGTGAACTGCCCTGAGTCCGGCGAAACGGTGATGACGGACCTACGCGAGATCGGCCCGACGTATTACTTCGCGCCGCCACGAATTTTCGAGAACATGCTGACCAACGTCTTGATCCGCATGGAAGACGCGAGCAGCATCAAACGTGCGCTCTACAACCGATTCATGAAAATCGCGAAGCATTGCGGCGCCGACATTCTCGACGGCAAGCCGGTGAGCGCATCGATGCGCTTTTGGTATTGGCTTGGCAACATCCTCGTTTACGGCCCCTTGAAAAACACGCTGGGCCTTAGCCGCATTCGCGTGGCGTACACCGCAGGCGCGGCGATCGGCCCCGACCTGTTCCGCTTTTTCCGTTCGATTGGCATCAATCTGAAGCAACTGTACGGTTCGACGGAAACCTGTGCCTACGTCTGCCTGCAGCCCGATGGTCACATCAAGTTTGACAGCGTCGGCACTGCCGCGCCGGGCGTTGAAGTCAAGCTTGCGGACAACGGCGAAGTCCTCGTTCGTGGCGCAATGGTGCTCAAGGAGTACTACAAACGGCCCGACGCCACCGCGGAATCCATCGACAAAGAAGGCTACTTCCACACCGGCGACGCTGGCGTGTTCGATGCCGAAGGCCACTTGCGCATCATCGACCGCGCGAAGGATGTGGGTCACTTGTCTAACGGCGCGATGTTCGCGCCCAATTACATCGAGAACAAACTCAAGTTCTTCTCGCACATCGGCGAAGCGGTGTGCTTCGGTCACGACAAAGATCACGTCGTCGCGTTTATCAACATCGACCTCACGGCCGTGGGCAACTGGGCGGAACGGCGCAACATCGTTTACTCGGGCTACATTGATCTCGCGGGCAAAGACGAGGTGTACGGCCTCATCAAAGACTGCGTTGAGCAAGTCAATGCGGAACTCGCCACCGAAGGCGAACTCGCGCATTCGCAGATTGAACGCTTCTTAGTGCTGCACAAGCAGCTCGATCCGGATGATGATGAGCTGACGCGTACGCGTAAAGTGCGCCGCGGATTTATCGCTGAGAAGTACGCGCCGCTCCTCGACGCGCTCTTCAATGGCGGCACCGTGCAGCACATTGAAACGCAAGTGAAATTTGAAGACGGCCGCACCGGCAGCATCTCGGCGGACGTGAAAATCGCCGACGCGAAGAAATTCCCGGCAGTCGCTAAGGTGGCAGCATGAGTCACGTAAATCCTGGCCGCAAGATCGGCGACGTCGTCCTCAAGGTCGACAACATTTCTCTGCGCTTTGGCGGCGTCAAAGCGCTGACCGACATCTCGTTTGACGTGCGCGAACACGAAATCCGCGCCATCATCGGCCCGAACGGGGCGGGCAAAAGTTCAATGCTCAACGTGATCAACGGCGTGTATCGGCCACAGGAGGGGATGATCACCTTTCACGGCAAGCAACGTCACGACATGGATACGCATGAAGCCGCCGAACACGGCATCGCGCGCACGTTCCAAAATATCGCGCTGTTCACCGGCATGACCGTGCTCGACAACATCATGACGGGCCGCAACCTCAAGATCAAATCGACCTTCATCGAACAAGCGTTTTGGTTCGGTCGCGCTCGCCGCGAGGAAATCGAAAACCGCAAAGTCGTTGAAGAAATCATCGACTTCTTGCAACTGCAGTCGGTGCGGAAGACACCCGTTTCGCGCCTTCCCTACGGAATCAAAAAACGCGTCGAACTCGCGCGCGCATTGGCCGCCGAGCCCACGATGTTGCTGCTTGACGAGCCGATGGCCGGCATGAACGTGGAAGAGAAGCAAGACATGTGTCGCTTCATTCTCGATACCAATGAACAGTTCGGAACGACCATCGTGTTGATCGAACACGACATGGGCGTGGTGATGGACATTTCGGATCGTGTCGTGGTGCTCGACTACGGCAAGAAAATTGGCGACGGCACGCCGGACGAAGTTCGTAACAATCCGGACGTGATCACCGCCTACTTGGGAGCTCACTAATCATGCAATTTTTCTTTGAAGTATTGATTGGTGGGTTGCTCTCTGGCGTGATGTACGCGCTAGTAGCGCTTGGCTTCGTGCTGATCTACAAGGCATCGGGTGTATTTAACTTCGCGCAAGGCGCAATGGTGTTTTTCGCGGCGCTGACCGCGGTCGGGCTGCAAGAGCAATTCAACCTTTCGATCTGGCTAGCAATTCCGCTCACGATGGTCGTGATGGTCGTGCTTGGCCTTGTGACCGAGAAGATCGTGCTGCGACCGCTCGTAAATCAGCACGACATTACGATGTTCATGGCGACGATCGGCCTGACCTTTTTTATTGAGGGATTGGCGCAGCTCGTTTGGGGCTCAACGGTGCGTAAGCTCGACCTCGGTATCGCTGACACGCCGATCGAATTCTTGATGGACAAGACCGGCATGCTGGTGTCACAGTTTGACGTTATCGCGGCAGGGATTTGTGCGGTGCTGGTTGCCGCGCTGGCGTTGCTGTTTAACAAGACCAAGATTGGGCGCGCGTTGCGCGCGGTCGCCGACGATCATCAAGCAGCCTTGACAGTGGGCATTCCGCTGCAACACGTGTGGGGCGTCGTTTGGGCGGTTGCTGGGTTTGTCGCGCTGGTAGCGGGCTTGTTGTGGGGCGCGCGTAACGGTGTTTCGTTCTCGCTAACGTTCGTTGCGCTGAAAGCCTTGCCGGTTCTGATTCTCGGTGGCTTTACGTCGGTGCCAGGCGCGATTGTGGGTGGCCTCATCATCGGTGCGTCGGAAAAACTGGCCGAGGTGTACATCGGACCGCTGGTTGGTGGCGGCATCGAAGGTTGGTTTCCTTACGTGCTTGCGCTGTTGTTCCTGTTGGTTCGCCCCGAAGGTCTCTTCGGCGAGAAGATCATTCGGAGGATCTAGCGTGCTGTTCACTGCCTACCGCTCACCACTTACGGGTTGCTCACTATGATTTACAGAGAAGCCGGACAGTACAAAACGTCCTATCTTTCCGATTCGCAGATCTTCCCGATTGCGCAGGATCGCTACGCGGTGGCCGCACTCGTCGCTGTAGCGTTCGTCGCAGTGCCGCTACTTGCAACACCGTACGTGTTCTCTGCGATCCTGATTCCGTTCTTGATTCTGGCACTCGCGACGCTGGGTCTCAACATCCTCACGGGTTACGCGGGCCAGCTCTCGCTCGGCACGGCCGCGTTCATGGCGGTCGGGGCATTCGCGAGCTACAACTTCATGCTGCGCGTGCCTGGCATGCCGGTACTCGTCGCCTTCATCTTAGGTGGCGTGTCGGCGGCGTTGGTCGGTATCGTGTTCGGTCTGCCGAGCTTGCGCATTCGCGGCTTCTATCTTGCAGCCTCGACGCTTGCGACGCAATTTTTCGTTGTGTGGTGTCTCACCAAGGTGCCATGGTTCACCAATAACAGTTCGTCTGGTGTGATCACCGCGCAGCAGATCGAAATTCTTGGCTACAAGTTTGAGTCGCCGCAGGAGAAATATCTTCTCGTTCTCGTGATTGTGTGCGTCATGGCACTTATGGCGAAGAACATGGTGCGCTCGACTGTGGGCCGCTCGTGGATGGCAGTGCGAGACATGGACGTCGCAGCGGAGGTGATCGGCTTTCGCTTGATGAAGACGAAGCT
>JAKPSO010000752.1 GCA_029571495.1 Pseudomonadota bacterium | reverse complement strand
CGCGACGATGCCGTAGACGCCAATGGTCATCACCACCGCGATGGTGCTTAGGACGGTGAACTGCGTCACCAGTGGCTGCGTCGCCACCGTGCCCAGCGTGATGGCGATGATCTCCGCAGAGAGCACAAAGTCCGTGCGAATCGCGCCCTTAACTTTGTCTTTTTCGTAAGCGACGAGATCGACGCTTGGGTTGGCGATCGCGGTGACCAATTCGGCGTGATGCGCGTCGTCTTCGGCCTTGCTGTGCAGATACTTGTGCGCAAGTTTTTCCACGCCCTCGAAGCACAAGAACGCACCGCCGAGCATCAAGAGCGGCGTCACCGCCCACGGCGCAAAGGCGCTGATCGCGAGAGCGAGCGGCACCAGGATTAGCTTGTTCAGAAACGAGCCTTTGCACACCGCCCACACCACCGGCAATTCGCGATCCGCCGAGACGCCCGTGACCTGTTGCGCGTTCAGCGCGAGGTCGTCGCCGAGCACGCCGGCGGTCTTCTTCGCCGCGACGCCCGTGAGCACCGAGATGTCGTCGAGTACAGTGGCGATGTCGTCGATGAGAACAAATAGGCTGGAAGCCATCGAACAAAGGTCCTTGTGAAAAAAATCTGTCAGTGAGGTTTCGTGGTTATCAGCTTTTTCGCGTTACCGACCGTGGGACGGTCATTGGCGGTGGTTTTTTCTTAAAGTCGATGACCCGCAAATATGGCGCGCAAAAGCCGCACTACAGCCGATAGACCCAAAAAGCTGTATCGCAGCACGTCCACTCACGCACGAACCGTTTGCGTCGCCAAAAACTTGCGCACGCCGCCACGAATGGCCTTTGCGAGCTTCATTTGATGCGCGTCGCTCGCGAGTTTGAGTTCTTCTTCCGGGTTGGAGATAAACGCCGTTTCAACGAGGATCGATGGCACGTCCGGCGCGCGGAGCACCGCGAAGCCCGCGTGTTCCACCTTGCCTTTGTGCATCGGGCCGACCGGTTTCAATTCTCCGACCATGCCCTTCGCGAGCTTGAGCGAGTCAGCGTTGGTGATGGATTGACTCATCTCCAAGAGCATTTTCGCGAGCATCGGGTCGCGTCCTTGGAGGCGCACGCCACCGATCAAATCGGACTGATTTTCTTTGTCCGCGATCCATTTTGCGGCCGCGCTACTGGCACCACGCTCGGACAGCGCGAACACGGAACTACCGCGCACATCCGGCCGCGTGAAGGCGTCAGCGTGAATGGACACGAACACGTCCGCGTTCACGCTGCGCGCCTTCGCCACACGGTCATAAAGCGGCACAAAAACGTCTTCTTCGCGCGTCATGAACACGATCACGCGTCGGTCTTGTTCGAGCAACGCCTTCGCTTTCAATGCGATCGCGAGCACCACGTTTTTCTCGAAGGTTCCCGAGGGGCCTATCGCGCCGGGGTCCTCGCCGCCGTGGCCCGGATCAAGCACGACGACGAACGGTTTGATGTGCCGTGGCGACGCGGGGCGCGTGGCAATTAGCGGCGTCGGCTTCGGAAGAATTGGCGGCAGCGCGGGCTTCGGCGTGGTCACCGCTGCGGCGGCTTTCGCGTCTTTTTCGGCCTGCGCGTCGGCGGCTTTTTCGAGTTGCGTTTCGCGCTCGATGAGCTTCGCGAGGAAGGTCGCAATCGGATCGTCAGCGTCCATCGGCGTCAGATCAATCACCAACCGATGCTTGTAATTGCCAACGGGCGGCAGCGCAAACGCGGCCGTCTCCGCGCGGGACTTCAGGTCAAGCACCAAACGCGCAGTGTCCGGGCGATACTGCCCAATGCGCGCCTTCGAGAGCACGCCTGTGTCGTTCTTCAATGTTTCGAGCGCTTTATGGAACGCAGCATCGGCCTGAACGTCGCTGATGTCCACGATCGTGCGGTCCGGGTTGGTCAACGTCGAGACAAAAAATCGCAGTTCGCTGTCCGACTCAATCGTGATGCGCGTCGACGCCTTGCCCGGCCACGCGCGCACTGCGAGCACACGCGGCCCCGCGAACGCAAGCGACGCCACGCCAGCGCCAACAAACGCAGCCAACACACGAAGCGCATCACGGCGGTTCATGCGACCAATCCTTTGCACACCGTCACGCGCCGCCCCGCGTCTTCGAAATCAAAACGAATCGTCCAATCAAAATTCACCGCGCCATCCAATCGCTGTGGCCACTCCACAAACCGAATCGACGGCGATTCAAAATATTCAAAGCCGCCGCGCGCTTCAAAATCATCGCGACTCTCGATGCGATACGCGTCAAGGTGATGCACTTCGCCCTTCGTTGTGTCGTAACTTTCGACCAGCGCATACGTCGGGCTCTTGATCGCGCCGGTTACGCCCAGCGCGCGAAGCACGCCGCGCACAAACGTCGTTTTGCCCGCACCGAGGTCACCGATCAGCGCGACAGAACACGGCGCAGCAACACTCGCAGCAAACTGCGCAGCAAACGCAATCGTCGCCGCTTCGTCGGCGAGGTAGGTCGAGGTTTCTACAATGGGCTGCATGTCAAACCGCCCCGCCAACGACCAACGCGCTGCCGCCGTACACGCGGACGTGGCAGCCGCAAATGTAGGCGCGGACTTGGCCGCGCTGGCGTTAGAGGTGCGGGCGGCGAGCGCGGCCGAGTCCGTGCCTTCAGCGGCGGTGTTTTCGTCGTTGGCGGGGCGGTTTGACATGCAGCCCATTGTAGAAAGCTCGAGCTTTCTCGCCGATGAAGCGGCGACGCTTGCGTTTGCTGCGCACTTCGCTGCGGCAATCTCCGCGCCGTGTTCTGTGGCGCTGATCGGTGACCTAGGGGCCGGAAAAACGACGTTTGTGCGCGGAGTGCTTCGTTCGTTGGGTGTGACCGGCGCGATCAAGAGCCCGACGTATGCACTGGTCGAAAGTTACGACACGACGAAGGGCGAGGTGCATCACTTCGACGCGTACCGCATTGAAAGTCGCGACGATTT
>JAKPSO010000748.1 GCA_029571495.1 Pseudomonadota bacterium | reverse complement strand
AAATCGTCGGCGCACTGATCGTTGTGAGCTGCGTGATGTGGCTTGGCCTGCGTAAACGCTAAACTGGTTTCACTTTTCGGAGGAACACCATGGCCGCCTATCTCGTCGTCGACACGCTGCTCGAATCGCCTGAGATTTATGAGCAATACAAATTGCGCGCGAAGCCCTTGGTAGAGCTTTACGGTGGCGAGTATTTGGCGCGGGGCGGCGCGTTCACCGTGAAGGAAGGGGATCTTTGGGTGCCCACGCGTTTGGTGCTCGTGAAGTTTCCAGACGTGGCCACGGCGAACCGGTTTTACGATTCGCCGGAGTATCAAGACGTACTCAAAATTAGCAAACAATCAGCCAAACGCACGGTGGTTGTGCTTGAGGGCATTTAGTACGCGTTGAGGGATTGCTTTTGTGGGAGCGGCGGAAGCCGCGATTCAACGTTTTCGCGGCTTCCGCCGCTCCTACAGAACGCAGCTCCATCGCGCGCAGAAATGCATCACGCCTCGCCCAAGAATCCGCCGCTTTGATGCGACCACAGACGCGCGTAGAGACCGTCTTTCGCGAGAAGTTCCTGATGCGAGCCTTCCTCGACAACGCGCCCTTCGTCGAGGACGATGAGTCGATCCATCGCGGCGATAGTGGACAAGCGATGCGCGATGGCAACGACTGTTTTTCCTTCCATTAAGCGGTATAAGCTCGACTGAATCGCGGATTCCACTTCCGAGTCGAGCGCACTCGTGGCTTCGTCGAGCAACAAAATAGGCGCGTTCTTGAGCATGACGCGCGCAATTGCTATGCGTTGGCGCTGCCCGCCCGAGAGCTTCACGCCACGCTCGCCAACGTGTGCATCCAAACCCTTGCGTCCTTTCGGGTCCGTGAGTCTTGCGATGAAGTCTTGTGCCTCCGCGCGCGCGGCGGCGTTTTGCACATCCTCATCTGTCGCATCGGGGCGGCCGTAGGTGATGTTGTCACGCACCGAGCGGTGCAGAAGCGACGTGTCTTGCGTAACCATGCCGATCTGCGAACGCAGGCTGTCCTGCGTGACCGTCGCGATGTCGGTGCCGTCGATCAAAATGCGACCGCTCTCGATGTCATAGAAGCGAAGCAACAGATTGACGATGGTCGACTTGCCCGCACCAGAGCGCCCGACCAAACCAATTTTCTCGCCCGCACGAATCGTGAGCGATAAGCCTTCGACCACGGCTTTGTTCGTGATCGATTCTGTCGTTGCGCCCGTCGCCTCGTAGCCATAGGTGAAGGTGACGTTTTCAAATCGAATCTCGCCCCGCGGAACGCTTAGTCGCTGCGCGTTGGGCGCGTCAACGACGGTGTGCAGACGCGAGAGCGTGTCCATGCCGTCGCGCACGGTGCCGATGTGTTCGAACAGTCCCGACAATTCCCACATGATCCAGTTCGACATGCCGTTGAGTCGAAGCGCCATCGCGGTGGCCGCCGCAACGGCGCCGACACCGACTTCGCCGCGCGACCACAGCCATAGCGTCGTGCCAGCCGTCGCGGCGACCAACGCCACCGACAGCGCGTGATGCACGATGTCAAACAGCGTGACCAAGCGCCACTGCGTAACGACCGTCTCCATGAACTCTTGCATCGCTGTTTTTGCGTAGTCGGCCTCGCGCGCCGTGTGCGAGAACAGTTTGACCGTCGCAATGTTGGTGTACGCGTCGGTGATGCGTCCGGTCATTAGCGAGCGTGCGTCTGCTTGCTTCTGGCCGATACGCCCGACGCGTGGCACGAAGTAAAAACAAGCCGCCACATAGAGGCCAACCCACCCCAAAAACGGCAACATCACGCGCCAGTCAAAACCACCCGCGCCGAGAATCATGGTGACGAAATAAATCGTAACAAACACCATTACGTCGGTGAGGATCATCCACACGTCACGCACCGCGAGCGCCGTTTGCATGACTTTCGCCGCTACTCGACCGGCGAATTCGTTTTGGTAGAAGCTCATGCTTTGCGCGAGCATGAGGCGATGAAAATTCCACCGCAGGCGCATCGGGAAGTTGCCCATGATGACTTGGTGCTTAAAGAACGCAAACACCGTTACCAATGCGAGGCTCGCGCATAACACGCCCGCGAGCGCCAACAGACCCGTGCTGTGGTCGGTCCACAGCCGCGCCGGCTCACTCTTCGCGAGCCAATCCACGATGCGCCCGACCATCGAAAAGAGCAGTGCCTCGATGAGGCCGATCAGCCC
>JAKPSO010000706.1 GCA_029571495.1 Pseudomonadota bacterium | reverse complement strand
CTGCCCCAGTTTTTTGCGTCTGTCCATTTGTGGACGACCGGTGCGTCTTTAACCGAGCCACCGAGCGTCAGGCGCTGCCAAAAGAGCGGCAACTGCTTCATGACTTGCTCTTTCGTGCGTTGCTCGATGTAGACGACTTTGTTGTCAGCGGTCCACGACACGCCCTGCACTTCCGGCATCGGCGCGTAGAGCTGGGCGCCGGTTTTGCTGTCGATGAAGTACTGCGTGGGCAATTCATCGCCAGCGACCTGCACGCCGACAGCGATGATGCTCGCGTCGCGCGAATGCGCATTACCAGCGAGCGAAGATTTGCCTGTCGGATCAAGTTTGACCGGATCGAACAGCAACACTTCCTTGCCGTCGATGCGTGTGTAGAGCTTCGCTTGCGCTTCGCCTTTGACTTTGCGCGTGAAAAATTCACGGCCTTTGTAGAACGACGGCGGTGAGGTGATTGTGCGATCCGTATAGCGCGTCAATTCCTCTTTCAAGCCCGGAACCGGCGGCGAATGCTTGTCGAGCCAGGCCAGCGCGGCGTCGTGCTGCGCGCGCGTCCATTTCACGACCTCTTCGCTCTTGTTGTCTTCAAGCCAGCGGTACGGGTCAGTGATCTTGATGCCGTGCACGGTGTCGACGACAGGACGCACCGGCGTAACGGGCGGGTTCAAGGGTTGCGCCGATAGCGCCATCGGAATGAGCGAAGCAACAGCAGTCAAAAGCAAAGTCTTCATACAAAAAATTACGTTATGCGCGGCGACCGCGATGATGAATCAGAAAGAACGGAACGACGGCCGCGATCAGGAAAAAAATAAGCATCCACGCTGGGATTGGCAACCCCATCACTAAGTCCACTTTGTGGCACTCGACGCTGCCGTTCAATGCTCGCGCAAAAACGTCCAAAAACGGCAGTGATTCGAGCATGTAGCCGATGCCCATGCCGCAGCTCGGCAACTGATCCACGGGCAGCGACTGAATCCACAGGTGGCGTACCGCCAACGCCACGCCCGCACCGCTCATCAAAAGCGCAATCCACGCGACGATTCGGGCACCACGTACACCAGGATTAGCGAGCCCGCCAGCAAGCAACACGAGCCCCAACGCGACGACCGCAACTCGCTGAAACCAGCACATCGGGCACGGCTCCATCAACAGTACGTATTGCAGATAAAGCGCGTACCCGATCATCCCGGCACAAACAAAGAAACCGACGAAGTAGGCGCTGCGCCGCGAAGGGAAATAGTTCAGAGGATTCATTGCGAGTGGGTTGAGGCGAAAGTATGTAGGCTGGAAGCGATTTTTCGTGGCGCGCTGTGACGAACGACGATGGGGTCAGACGAGCGACGACGGTGCAGTCTCAAAACGGTTGGAACCTGACGGTGCGACTAGGTTCCATCGCCGCGCCAAGCATCGTAGTTTGCTGAATCAACAAAACTACGAACGGCTACGGATTACAGCTTAATTGTTCTATCGACCTATCGGCGGCGCTTTCATCGAAAAATATAGAAATGTCGACTTGTTAGTTTTCGGGCCTTTATGCGCCATCAGACGGCCACTATCGCAATAAAGCTGATAGCGCCGCAACGAGCCAGTCTTTGATCGCTTAATGCAAATTTTCTGCGCGAATCGCTTTCTCGGATGCGCCGTCGAGCGCATCCGCACGGAACAGCATCGGCAACTTCGTCGCGGCGTCGATATCAGGAAACACATCGGCAAGCATTGTGACCGACGCGACGCCACACTCGGCGAGCAGATCCCGCATGATGATCGCCACGTCCTGCGCACGATCGGTCGGGAAAAGCTCGGCGCGAAAGCCTTCGGCCCCCTTTTCGTCAAATGGGTTCGACAGCGACAGGCGGACTTCGCCGCCCGTATCGGTGCGATGCGCGGAGATCACCGCTTCGGGTTCGCCGACGCCCGACCGGAACTTGCGTATAGCGTTCGTCGCGAAGAGTTGCAACGACACCTCGCGCTGCGCCGCGCGCCCCTGAAACAGCGCGGCGAGAGGACTGCGCGGCGGCCGTGGCATTGCTAAGAGCGACAAATTGCCACCGCCCAGCTGCTTGGCGAAGGCTTGCGTGAACGGCATGCCCCATTTGCCGGTGTCGTTATCGGTCAACAAATCGACGCCCGGGCCAGCGACCGCCGTTCCGACCAAGAAACGCAGAAACACGCTCTCCTGATTTGCGGGCACTGGCAGCGCCGCTTTGTCGATAGCGACCGGCGCTCCGGGCGTGAGATTCCACCACGACAAGCTCGACGGCAGCTTTTCCAATGCAAAGGCTGATCCGGACGCCAACGCATTCGACAAGCCAAAGCTTTGGTTGCCGCGAAGCGCGCCCGCCCCTTTCATGAGACCAACGAATTCATCGATGTTCGGAAGCGCACCCGGCACGTTCACAGCTGTCGGATTGCCTGCCACGATCACCAGGGGGATCGCAAACACCGTCGTCGGCAGGCCGGCGTCACCCCGCGAACGTCCAGCCT
>JAKPSO010000697.1 GCA_029571495.1 Pseudomonadota bacterium | reverse complement strand
ACGAATCATCGAAAGCCCTGCTTGCGACGCAAGCGGATGCGTGGTCGACACCACATTGCGTGTCATCAGCGGCGAGCGGCCACCGGGGTACGGGCGAGAGAAATTAAACGTCATGGGGGACCAAAGAAAATTATGACCGTGGAGAGCGCCGCCGCCGGAGACATGACCTCTGAGGAGGCGGTGCGTCGCTGAGTGCGTTGCCATTATCCCCGGCAGCCGATGGTCGTGCGAGCCTCGCTTTCGGTTTTCTGATGGACAGCGAAACAAAGACCAACAACGCACCTAGACCGTGTCACCAGCATGGACTTATCCGGAATCCCTGTTCGTCGCTTGTCGCGATTTTCGACGGCTCATCGCAAAGTGATGGACATTTGTTCGGAAGAGTCTTACGATGCAAAAAAACGAACATAGAACCGCTGTCAGCGTGGTTGCCGTTCCGTCTCAGAGTTGACCAGTTATTTGTTGCAGCATTTGTTGTAGCAATCGAGGGGCCGCCGGTGAACAAAATTAAGGCCACATTCCGAAGCATTGCGTTGCTCTGCACCGCGGGCATTGCGCTGTTCGCGGCAAACGCTCACGCGGACATCGTCATCCCGACGGGCGGCACGATGGCGCTCAACGGCGCCATCGTTGATCTTGCGTGTTCTGACGTATCCGTTGCAGGTAGCTTGTCGCTCGACAGTGGGCAGTTAATCAATGTGCGTAACCTAAGCATCGGCGCTGGCGGCACCATCAACGCAGGCACGGGCAGCATCACGCTATCGGGCAACTGGACGAACAACGGCGCGTTTGTTCCTAGCACTGGCAAGGTGCGGTTTGTAGATGCGGCGAGCTGTTCGCCTTCAAGCGTGATAACCGGAAACACGAGTTTCTATGATTTGTCGATCGTCAGCACGTCCGGCAAGCTCTATCAGTTTGGCGCCGGCAACACTCAGACCGTCGTGCAATCGCTCACGATTACGGGCACCACGAGCAATCCGACGCGCTTGTCCAGCACTTCTACCGGACAGACCGCGTTCATTCACCTGATCGGCGCTCAAAACCTAAGCAGCCTTGCCGTGACCGACATGGGTGCTACGGGCGTTTGGTTAGCGCCGTACCAGTCGAATTTCGCACCCGGTGGCGTCGTCTCTCGCTGGTTTGGGCAGGGCGAAGTCATTCCCACTCTTGATCGCACAGCCCAATTGTTACTACTTCTGCTAATTCTCGGAACCGCCGCCTTTGCTACGCGCACAGGCTTGCTCCGTAACCCAAACCGCAAGGACGCTGGTCATGAAGCCTAATTTCCGTCTCAATCGTATGCACGTCGCAGTCGCTTGCGCGGTCCTTGGAGCAAACGTCGCGCTGGCCGCTGACCTTGAAATAAAGGCTCCGCCGGGTGGCAAAGTTGTCGTGAAAGACGCAACAGGCGCCACGACTATTTTGACGGTTGATCCTAGCGGCGTCATCATTGTTCCCGGACTCCCAAGCAGCAGCGGGACCTCCACGGGTGTGGTTTGCTTTGATGCTACGGGCACGCTCGTAAAGTGTCCGCCGATCATCGGTGCGACTGGGCCCACCGGTCCCACGGGTGCCACCGGGCCAACAGGTGCGACCGGCCCTACCGGAGCGACCG
>JAKPSO010000689.1 GCA_029571495.1 Pseudomonadota bacterium | reverse complement strand
TCGGGCTCAATAACCTCGGCGGCTGCCACGGTTCGACCGGACCTGGCACGATCAACCCGGCCACGGGTAAGCCCTTCGGCAATGAATTCCCGGTTGTCACCGTGCCGGATTGGGTACGCGCACAAGCGCGGCTCGCGGATCACTTCGGTATCGACACCTTCGCTGCGATCCTCGGCGGATCGCTTGGCGGCATGCAGGCGATGCAATGGTCGATCGACTTTCCAGAGCGGGTACGCAACGTGCTCGCGATTGCCGCCGCACCGAAACTCTCTGCAGAAAACATCGGCTTCAACGAAGTCGCTCGGCAAGCCATTCGCACCGATCCGGATTTTCATGACGGCAATTTTTACGCGCACAACGTGGTGCCCAAGCGCGGTCTGCGACTGTCGCGAATGCTGGGCCATTTGACGTATTTGTCCGACGATTTGATGGGCGAAAAATTCGGTCGATTGCTCAAGGGCGAGGATTATCAATTCGGGTTTGACGTTGAGTTTGAGGTGGAAAGTTATCTGCGCTATCAGGGCGACAAGTTCGCGGGATACTTCGACGCGAACACGTATTTATTGATGACGCGCGCCCTCGATTACTTTGATCCTGCGCGCGCGTTTGACGGCAATCTCGCGGCGGCCTTCGCCAAGAGCAGCGCGAAGTTTTTCATTGCGGCGTTCACGAGCGATTGGCGTTTCTCGCCCGCGCGCTCAAAAGAAATCGTGCGTGCGCTGCTTGCGAACAAACATGACGTGAGCTTTGCCGAAATCGAATCGGTCGACGGGCACGATTCGTTTCTGATGCCAATTCCGCAGTACCACGCACTGCTGCGCTCGGTGTTTGAAGGGATCAAAGTATGAGCACGAACTACGTTCGACCCGATTTTGATGTGGTCACGGATTGGGTGCCGCGGGGCGCGTCGGTGCTGGACTTAGGCTGCGGCGACGGCGAGCTGTTGGCGCGCTTACAGCGCGAACGCGACACGAAAGGTTACGGCGTCGAGATCAATGACGGCTCCGTGCTCGCCTGCATGGCGCGCGGCATCAACGTCCTGCAAGGCAATATCGAAAGCGGCCTCAATCTCTTCGAGGACGCAGCGTTTGACGTCGTGATTCTTTCGCAAACGTTGCAGGCCACGCGCCACACCGAAGCCCTCGTGCGCGAAGTGCTGCGCGTCGGCAAGAGCGCGATTGTGACGCTGCCCAACTTCGGGCATTGGTCCGTGCGCTGGCAGCTTGGCATCGGCGGGCGCATGCCGGTGTCGAAACGCTTGCCGTATCAGTGGTACGACACGCCGAACGTGCACTTTTCGACGATCACGGACTTTGACGTGTTCTGCCAAGAAAAAAGCATCGCAGTGGAACGACGCGCGGTGCTCGCGGGTGGCACTGCGGTCAATTTCCTACCTAACTTGCGCGGGGAGACTGCGGTTTTTCAGATTCGTCGATGACACTCCGTTCCTTCAGGTGCGTAGGTGGGGCTAGCGGGCGCGTTGCGACCATGGTAAAACTGGAACTGACGGCAATACTGTTTTTATATACAGTAATTTGTTGAGCTTAATGAAAAATTCGAAAAAAACCCCACCAAATCGCGAATTGATAGTCAGCGCGCCGACAGCGACGATAGTTGCTCAAGGCAAAGTTTTGGATTTTATTGACGGCGCGACGCAGCGAGAGGAGACCGCCGAGGAGTACGTGCGGCAAGAAATTGCCAAGTCGCTTGTGCGCGAGTACGAATACTCGAAAGGCGACATCGCGGTTGAGTTCAAGGTGAAGTTGGGCAGCAGCAGCAAACGTGCGGATCTCGTAGTCTTTCCGGCTGGCGCGACACATAGTCAAGCCAATGCATGGCTAATCGTCGAATGCAAGAAGCAAGACATAAGACCTGCGGATCGGAAAGATGGCGTTGAGCAGCTCCTGAGCTACTTAGCAGCCTCGCCGAATGCCGAATTTGGCATGTGGACGAATGGTCTGGAACGTGTCTGCTATCGAATGATTACGGCCAAAGGAATTCGCGATGCCGTAGAGATTCCTGATTTACCAATTTTTGGTCGCAATGAGAAGGACGCGGAACGACCGCGCTTTGATCAGCTGAAGCCAGCAACGAGCGATGCGTTGCTTTTTGCATTTCGACGTTGTCACAATTACGTTGCCGGCAACCAAGGTTTACAAAAACCGCAGGCTTTCTGGGAATTGCTGAAACTCATTTTCTGCAAGATTCATGATGAACGGCACAACGACGAAATCGCGTTTTATGCAGGCCCGACGGAGCGCGACAGTGTTAATGGGCACCTCAAAATCAAAGCACGCATCGAGACGCTTTGGACTGAAGTCAAAAAGGACTACGGCTCCATTTTCAAGGCGAGCGAAGGGATTGATCTAGAGCCACGCGTACTGTCGTATCTGGTTTCGCAACTTCAGATGTACTCGCTACTTGAAAGCGACGTAGACGTAAAAGGTCGCGCCTATGAGGAAATCGTGGGCTCAAACCTGCGGGGTGATCGCGGCGAATTCTTTACGCCTCGCAACATTTGCCAAATGGCTGTTGCGATGCTCGATCCGGGTGAGAAGCAGTTAATTTTGGATCCAGCCT
>JAKPSO010000679.1 GCA_029571495.1 Pseudomonadota bacterium | reverse complement strand
AATATTGGCGACGACGCCGAGTGGTGCGTGCTCGATTTGTTCACACATCCCGCCTTCGTCGAACACCGATTCCGTTGCGGTCGACGCGCTCACCGCACCGAGGAAAAAGTCGATGCGCCCTAGGAGACCGTTGAGTTCATTGCGGGCTTGCGCGACTGGCTTGCCCATGTCGCGAGTGAGCGTGGCGGCGAGCGACTCAAGGTCGCGCACGACAAGCGCCCGAAATCGTTCGATGCAGGCTTTGCGTTCGGCGAACGGCACCGCGTGCCAACGTGGTTGCGCTGCCCGCGCCTGAGCGGCTTTGGCGGCGACGGTGGTGGCGTCGTCCGCCGGGACAACGTGGATGCAGGAGCCTGTGGCGGGATTGGTAACGGAAAGTTTGGTCATGGCGAGGGTTGCGTCAGTCAGAGTGTTATTACATCGCGCCAAGGAACAGTCGCTCAAAGTCCGCCGCGCTGCACGGGCGCGGGTTGGTTTGGTGGCAGATGTCCTTGGTGGCGATGTCTACTAGCCGTGGCAGGTCGGTGGCGGTTACGCCGTGCGCCGCCAAGCCGCCTTGGATACCCACTTGCAGCTTGAGCGTTTTGAGCCATGCGACGAACGCCGCCCCACCGCCAGCGACGTTGCAGACGTGCGCGAGTTCATCAAACTTCGCGGGTACGGTTTCATAGTTCCACGCCATCACGGTGTCGATCATCAACGCGTTGGCGAGTCCGTGGTGCAAGTCTCTCACCGCACCGAGTGCGTGGGCGCAGGAGTGCACCGCGCCTAAGTCTTTTTGGAATGCGATCGCCCCCATCATCGAAGACATCATCATGTCGCTACGGGCTTGCAGGTTGCTCGGTTCACGCACAGCAGTCACCAGCGAACGTGCGGCCAGCCGCGCGCCTTCGAGCGCGATGCCGTCACAGAGCGGGTGATACGCGGGTGAGAGGTAACTCTCGACGTTATGCGTCAGTGCGTCTATCCCGGTCGCCGCCGTCACCGCGGGAGGCAAACCGACCGTGAGCTCGGGGTCGGCGAACACGCAGCGCGCGAGAATTTTCGGACTGAACACGACACGCTTCAAATGGGTATCGTTCTCGCTCACCACCGACGAGCGACCGACCTCCGAGCCCGTGCCTGAGGTCGTCGGCAGTGCGACGAAATACGGCAGTGGCTGCGTGATGGGCCGTACGTTTGGATGGTCCCAGACGTATTCCAGAATGTCGCCCGGATGTGTTGCGGCGACGCCTACGATTTTTGCGACGTCAAGTGCCGCACCGCCGCCAAAACCAATCACGCAGTCGGCGTTGTGCGCTTTGTACGCCTCAGCGCCGGCCATGACTTGGCTGCACGTTGGATTGCCAAACACACCACCGAAGACGGCAACTTCGAGGCCCGTGAGCGACGCGCGAAATTCGTCGAGGATCGGCAACGCGGCAAGCGCGCGATCGGTCACGATCAGGGGACGTTTGCAGCCGTGTTCACCAAGATGATCGGCGACTAGGCGACGTGCGCCGATGCCGAACTTGATCGCGGTAGGAAAAGAAAAAGAAGAGATGCTCATGGATCAAATAATTTCAAAGTAGCGTTTGAGTTCCCAGTCGGTGACCGCGTCTTGCCACTGACGCGATTCCCAGTCCCGCGTCGCGGCGAAGTGATCGACGAAGGTGTCGCCCAACCAGTCGCGCGCGATGTCGGACGCGCGGAAGTTCTTCGTGGTTTCGA
>JAKPSO010000673.1 GCA_029571495.1 Pseudomonadota bacterium | reverse complement strand
GGCCAGTGTCAGCTCGGCACGGCGGTGGCCGCAGGCGGCTATGGCATCAACTGCAACTTTAATAGCTCTGGCGCTGGACAGCAGGGTATTCTTGGTCGTTTCGCTGGCGTAGGCGTTGCCGCAGGTGTCGACGCTTTGGGTTCGACCGGTTTCGCGACATTGTTGCTGGCAGTGCTCGGCATGGGCGCGTTCTTCACGTTGCGCCGTCAGTAGTCGTCGCTGCCGCGCAGGCCTAACGCAAAAAAGGCACCGAGAGGTGCCTTTTTTTTGCGCGCACTTTCGCGTTTTGAGCGCGTTTGTCAGACCGCACGCGAACGAACGCACCGATGCATTGGGCTACTTGGTTGGGGCAGTAACCGCAGGGCTCGCCTTCGCCGTCGTCCCCGTTGCCTCGACCGTGCTGCGCACGACCGGCAGGCCTTTTACCTTGTTGAGCGCTTGGGTATACAAGAAGTCCTTCTCGTTGCCCCAGTCAAAGCCTTTGAGCTTCTTGCTGTCTTCGCGCACTTTTAGGAGCTTTGCCTCTTGCGCCTCTTCCGAGAAATCTTCCTCGGGAGTCGCTTCTTTGGTTTCGTTCTTGCCTACGAGATGCCGCGACAAATCTTTTTCGCGTTGCAGCTTGGGCGAAATCACCCCGTCCATCGTCAACTGTTCGATCAACACATCGGGTTCGATGCCGGTACCCTGGATCGAACGGCCGTTGGGTGTGAAGTAGCGTGAAGTAGTTAGCTTGACGCCCGTCGTTTGCGAAAGCGCCACAATGTTTTGCACCGAGCCTTTGCCAAACGTCGTTGTACCCATTACGGTCGCGCGCTTGTGATCTTGCAGCGCTCCAGCAACGATTTCGGACGCCGAAGCCGCCGCGCCGTTGGTCAACACCACGAGCGGCACGGTCTTAAGGATCTCCGGCAAGTCCGCTAACGGATCGGACCCACGGCGCGCGTAGTATTCCTTCGACGCTGTGTAGCGCGTCTTGGTGCCGTCCATGCGGCCTTCGGTGTAGACCACGAGGGCGTCCTTCGGCAAGAAAATAGCCGACAAGCCAACGGCTGCGTCTAGCAATCCACCGGGGTTATTGCGCAGGTCGAGCACGATGCCTTTGAGCGGTGTTTGCGCGTTTTGATCGGTGAGTGTTTTCGCGACGTCAGCGACCGTGGTTTCGTTAAACGTGCGCACCCGAATGAACGACAAGCCGGGCTCGACCATCTTGGCTTTGACGCCTTGAATTTTGATTTGCTCACGCGTCAGCGTGAAGGTCTGTGTGCTGCGATCTTCTTTGCGGAACACTTCAAGGCGCACCTTCGTGCCCGGCGTGCCGCGCATCTTGTCGACGGCCTTGGTGGTTGTGAGGCCGCGCGTGGAGTCGCCATCAACCTTCGTAATCAGATCGCCAGCGCGAATACCCGCACGAGCGGCGGGCGTTTCGTCAATCGGTGAGATGACTTTGATGAAGCCGTCTTCGGTACCGATCTCAATGCCGACGCCGCCGAACTTACCGGTGGTGCTCGTGCGCAGTTCCTTAAA
>JAKPSO010000668.1 GCA_029571495.1 Pseudomonadota bacterium | reverse complement strand
TATGTGCTGCCCAACTTCCAAAATCCCACGGGGCGCACTATGAGCGAGGCCCGTCGCGTGGCACTCAGCGCAGTAGCGGCGCGCAGAGGTTTGCCAATCATGGAAGACAACCCCTACGGCGATCTATGGTTTGATCAACCGCCCCCAGCACCGCTGACGGCACGCAACCCCGAAGGCGGTATCTACCTCGGTTCGTTCTCCAAAGTGCTCGCGCCGGGTCTGCGCATGGGCTTTATCGTGGCGCCAAAGGATGTGTACCCCAAGCTGCTTCAAGCCAAACAAGCCGGAGACCTACACAGTCCAAGCTTCAACCAGCGACTCATTGCTGAAGTAATGCAAGACGGTTTTTTGGACCGTCATGTGCCCACTATCCGAGCACTGTACAAAACTCAACGCGACGCTATGTTGCACGCGCTTAGCACTCACTTCCCCAACGCTGCGACACAGCCCGACACCTCGCTCACGTGGAACGTGCCTGCTGGCGGCATGTTCCTGTGGGCGCGTCTACCCGCGGGAATGGATGCGGTAGCACTGTTGCCTAAGGCAGTGGAGAGGGGCGTCGCGTTTGTTCCTGGCGCCCCCTTTTACGCCGGCGGCGGCGACGCACGTTCCCTGCGTCTTTCGTTCGTTACGCCGACTGTTGAAGACATTCATCGGGGCGTAACTGCGCTTTCCGCTGCGATAGCTGAGTGCCGAAGCTAGCAGAAAGCATTCGGCCAAGTTAGCGTAGCGTCGGACTTGAGCAATTCTCCGTTGTATTCCCTTGCGCTCGGTCAAGCTCGCGCCGCACATAGCTCCCGTCGTAGCGCCGTCCTTTGAATTGCGTGCCAGTCCGGGCAACTGACCAAAACGTGCCCGTCGATTTTGGCGTTGGAAATCGCGCGCTCCTAGGCCGCGTTGCGCTACGCGTGGTCCACATTGCGACCTTTTTTCAGAATTGCGTCAATACACATACCGAGCGTGAAGACTGGCAGTTTCTGCTTTCGCCCGGGTTGTATTCCCAACTCAAATTCTGAAGAGATTAATATGAAATACGCTGACTTCGCGTCACGATTGGCACGTCATCCCGAGCGCGAATTGGTGTTTGAATTCGACACCAAAAGGATCCACCGAGACTACCATCTCACTGAAGTACTCAGCGCGACAATCAACGCGATTGACTGCGGCGGTGCGGTGGATCGCTGGACCTAGACCGTGTTGCAATTGCTTGAGCCTAGCGTCGATACCGGAGAACGGTACATGACCGCTCAAAAGGCTTCGGAAATCCTACTGCGATCGCAAACGCAGGTGACCCTTTTTCCCGATAGTGACGTCGTGCTTGAGTTCCGCGCACAGGGAGACGGCGCCGCGCAACGCTTCCATGTCAGCGGTGTGGAACTCAGCGACTCTGGAGAGTTGCACGTTACCTCAGTGGGCGCGCGCACTCAGTGCAAGGCAGCTACGCGTAGTGGTTCTTCGTGTACACGACCGGACGCAGATGCCTCTTGCTGTGCCCCGACCGTCGCGCCCCGATCGACCGCGTCCGCTACTGCCTGCTGCGCGCCACGAGAACGGCCTGAAGGAAGTGATGCTTCCGAGTTGTGCTGCGTATGAACAGCAAGCAATTCCATCGCAATCGCCGGCAGTACGACGTGCCAACTATCCGGACGAGCGATGCCGGCACAAGTACCTTTGGGGTGCTCGCGTATCCGCTTGGTATTGGTGCCGCAATTGGACTTCCGTTGGCGCTCCCGGCGTACGGCGCTGCGCCCCCACTGGTCATGTTCGCTGTACTGTCAACTTGCCTAGTACTGGTGTGGTTGGCAGAACACTTGATCCCGTACGACCATTCGATCCGCCAACCAGCTGACCGAGACCTCGTCGTCGACGGCACTTCGATGGCGGTCATGATGGCTATTGTGGACCCCGCGCTCAAGTCTTTCTGGCCGGTAGCCGTCTACGGGCTTTGGGACGTCGCAGGACGACCCGAAGGCCTTGGATTGTTCAACCACCAACATTCAGTGGCGTTTAAGTTGGTAACAGCGTTGTTGGTTGCAGGGCTTGGAGAGTATTGGTTGCATCGTCTCTCGCACCGGTGGCCACCAATGTGGGGTTTTCATGCGCTGCACCACAGCGCAGAGCGAATCTACTGGCTTAACGGGTTTAGAAGCCATCCGGTGAACATTGCGTGGCATCAGCTAGGTGGCTACGCCGTGCTTCTATTTCTTGGAATTGACGACGTCACACTACTGGCCCTCTCGTGCGTCGCAATTGCCGCGGCTGCTTTCCAGCACGCCAACGCCAACTTGCGCTTTGGGCCTCTCAATTACATTTTCAGTACCAACGAGCTGCACCGCTGGCATCATGACTCGCGGCCCGGTCAGGCGAACGTGAACTTCGGCTCGGTTCTCTCTGTCTGGGATTTAGTATTTGGAACGTTTCGACGCAGTGCACGCGAACAGCCTGGCAGTCCGGGTCTGGAGGCAGCAAGCGCGATGAAGGTTCCCAAGGATCGGTACTGGGCGCAAGTGCTTGGACCCATTTCGATGTTTGGTAAGTACGCGACAGCACGCAAAGGAGCGGTGAAGTGACGGTGGAAAGTGCGGCGGAGCAGGAAGCGGCGCTGACGGCTGCGTACAAGCAGTTGAGACGTGGGTTGTTGGCCGCAATTCGCTACAGAGTTCGTGACCCGCAATTGGCGGAGGACTTACTTCAGGACGTCTTCGTCAAAGCGGTCCGATCGATGCGGGAGGGACACGCGCCGGGCAATCTGGCCGCATGGCTTCACCAAGTAGTGCGGACGACCGTGATAGACCACTATCGGACGCGACAACTTGAGCAGGAGCCTCTTCTCGAAGAACCGCCCGACATCGAACTCGAGGACCTTAGCAGCTTTCAGTCATTAGCCCTCTGCATGCAACCGTTGGTACACACATTGCCACCCCGATACCGAGATGCTCTGTTAGCCGCCGACTTTCGTAACGAGCCACTTGCCGCAATCGCAGAAGCAAATGGAAACCTGACCGTGTCGGCGATCAAAAGTCGAGTCGGTCGCGCGCGAGCGATGTTACGAGAACGATTGTCGTCGTGCTGCGATCTTGAACGTGCCACGGACGGTCGTTTGGAGGGCTTCCAGACACGCGAGACGGGCGGCTGCGCCTGCCGGAAGTGATAGAGAACTCATATGCCGGGTGCAAGCCACAGCGGTTGGCCCCAGTATCTGCGAGCAAATCGGGGTTGCTTTTTTTCGAGTTGAAATCACTCGGATGCGCCTCCCAAAGCATCTCTGCTGACATCGTCGTCGAGTAACGTCGCCGAGCGATGCGTACTCCGTTGCCGTCGAAACACCTTTCGACGCCCGCGCTGGATACAGGTCGATTTGGGTAGCCCCACCACGCCGTACGCGAACCGTCGAAAACTACTCCAAAGTCGTCGTTCCGCTTATGCGCAAGCAACTTGGTGACACTGTGTGTATCAACTGATAGCACTATGTTTCACCTGCTAAAAGTCACGTGAACTTGTACTGTTTCCTGCGGGAGTTTGCATGAAAAAAGTCTCGACGCCACGTCGCGTTGCGTCTACCACCGTATGCCTTTGCACGTTCGTGCTCTCCTCGAGCGCGACTCTAGCAGTTTGCCCGTTCGGAGCGTTTGACGGAGGCGTCGCGGATGCAACGAGCGACGTGCTTCTGTTGCGACGGTACGCGTTAAACATTTCTGATGCATCGCTGCTCGCAAACACACGCTACGCAAAGATCGCGGGACTGACAGCAGCCCAGATTACCAGCACTATCGACAATGCAAGTTGCGCCATCGACGTCAACGGCGACAACCAAATCGACGAGGTCGACATCGCCATTGTGGCGCGGTACTTGGCTGGGTTTCGTGGTGGCGCATTAACGGATGGCCTCAACCTCGGGGCCGGGGCCCGTCCTACCTCCATTGCTGTGCAGAGCTATCTAGCTGCGGGATGCATCGTGAACACCGTTCCAGTTTTGTTCGCGCCATTACCCGGCCCCGCCACGACACGTTCGACGAGTCACGACGTGCTCGGCACTCCATAGATTCTTCCGCAAGACATCCAAGTCGCCGCTTTGTAGGCGGCGAACCCTCGGGGACGACAATATGAGTATCAGCCAAGACGTTTCCGTTCAATTGTTTCGGAAGCAACACCAACGACCTGAACCGGAACGGCGCGGATTTCTGAAGTTACTTTTTGCGAGTGCCAGCGCCATTGGATTGAACGTACTCGCAGCGGCCAATGCTGCACGCCCCGTATTTTGTCCACCCGCAACGTCTCGCGTCTATCGAAATGCGCACCAATATTTGTTTCAGACTGTCCGTCGTCGCACTATAGCCAGTCGTTTACCGGGTGGCACGGATATGTTGTGGGACATTTTTGGCCCCACAGAACGTTACGTCGACTTTCATTCAGGGTGGGAGTGGACCCGTCTCGGAGGCGATTGGATTGATCGCAATCTGGCGCGCCACGGCACGGTGCCATGGTTTTCGGTAGCGGTCGACAAAGTCATCGGTGCTACAGCGGCTGCGAGCTATAGCGTCGACGTGACGACGACGTTGCAATTTGTGCAGGTGTCACGCCGCTGGTGTGCTTTTGTTTTTGCCCAACGAAATGCGGAGCGCGCGATTGCGGGATTATTTCACCCCCAATTCGAAGCACCCTACATCGACGTGACCTATACAAACGGGCTTCGCTCGCGGCTTGTGTCTCGGTTAGTAGCACTGAATGGTGCCTCATCCACGGGCCCCTCGTCGACAAGTGCCGATTTCCCTCTACCTGTCTTTGTGGAGTTCGAGCGACCTTCCAACGCAGTGATGTCAGCGACATTGACTTTCGTTTTGACGCAGCACTGGAGCGGCAACAACGCGACGCTCGACGCCTTTCTGTTGGACCCACCTGTATCGACGGTGTTGGGGCCGCAGGGCGTAGCTGCAGGTTCGGGAAAATTTGACGAAGGCATAAGCGCCGATCCTTCTGTCATCGGTACTCATCGATACATCGATGGCACCGCGCTCGCAGACTTCGTGCATACCGGTGACGGGAACTTTGGCGTTGAACGTAACTACGATCCCGCAATCTTCGGTACTGGTGCGTCAGACCTAACCAAATTTCCGCACAATGGTTTGGGGAAATGGGTAAACGCTGATCCACGTTGGACGTTGGTTAGCTCCACTTTCAGCGGAGAGGGCTTTGCGCCACTTGCCGCAGGACTTGGAGCCTTGCGCATTCACATGCCCGCAGAACCGGGTGTGCATGATGGGAGTGTCGTCGGATACAGCGGGACGTTGGCCGGTAACGCAAAGATATTTCTCCCCGAACCATTGTTTGGGCGCTTGGGCCGCATTTTTGTTCGCTACTACGTGAGACTCGGAACACCGCTGCTGACACCAGTCGAGAAGCGCTATCACGTCTACCATGATGACTCCGGTTCGCCGAACAGCTTTGCATGGACTGATTACACCGGTAAGTTTGGCATTGGGCCCGACCACACTACCTCCTACGGTGGCGTTAGTGGCTCGTCCGGTGGGGGCAGAGGTTGGCAGATGCGCTTGGGTTGGGCCGAATGCGATGCCGGCACAGGCGGTCCAGACGAAGGCGGTTGGGCCCCTGGATTTCACCTGTACGACTTTTTGGTTAACAACCCTCCGGGATACAACTACGGCTCGATGCAGACTAGCGCGGAGGAGCGGTGGGGGCAACGCTCGGGAACCGGCGGGGTGCTCTACGCCGGGCAGTGGTACTGCATTGAGACCGAGCTCAAACTCAACACGATTTCGGTCACAGCTCCCAGCTTCGTACCTGACGGCGAATTGCGCGCATGGATTGATGGAAAGTTGGTCTATGAGCGAACCGGTATGGTTTTTCGAACTCCACGCGATTCGTTCGCCTATGACTCGGAAGTGCTCAGGCCCTGTCGAGAACTCGGCGTTGCCGGCCTTTGGCTCAACTGGTACCACGGTGGCAAGACCGTTGCGACCGTTGACCGAACGCTGTTCTACACGGGGCTCGTGTGGTCCAAGGAGTACATCGGTCCTATGAAACTTACTTGAATCTGAAAAAACCTCCTGAAAAGCTTGCAAACGCTAAACAATGTGATATTATTGCTATACGATAAGAATTAGTTGCTTATCAGTTATTAATAAGGAATCACAAAAATGGATCGTTTTCAATCTCCCCTCGTCACAAAGTTAGCTGTCGCGTTGGTGTTCGCTGTCACGACAGGGGCAGTGTCGGCGCAAACGATGACGCCCGTCACATCGACGTCGTCGCCAACGAGTTACTTCTACTTCGGCGACTACGTCGGCGTCAGTTCGTTTCGTGTGAAACAGGTTGATGGTCTGACGTCGACCGGCAAATCGAGTTCACAGTCTGCGAACGCTGGCACGCTGATCGGCTATCAGTTCAACGACACCTTCGGGGTCGAAGCGGGATACGTGTGGGCGGGCAAGGCGTCGAAACAATACACAGCCGGCCAATACCGCGCCATTGGCGAATCGGCGTTCTTGGCCGGAACAGTGCGATTGTTCAGCAACCAAGACTTCTCGTTGCGAGCTCGGCTGGGTGTATCGACAAACGAATTGCGTGGATACGCAGCAACTCAGCGCGTGGGGCAGTTCGCCCCGATCACAGGCTCTAGCACCACTAGCCTGCTGGCTGGAATTCGCGCCGAATACGCGATCACGCAACGCGTCTCTGCAACGCTTGATATTACGGCACCACAATCGCTTTCCAAAAAAGTGAATGCGACACAGGCAGCCATTGGACTGAAATTTCAGTTCTAAATATCATTCGTTGCGTCTCGCGGAGCTCACGGCAGTGCGCTCCGCGGTCTGACACTCAATAGCGATTGGCAGCTCTGCGAACATCGCATTCCACAAACCAACCATGGGAATCAGTGGTATGAACCCTCCAAGCAAGACTACACGAGACACGGAGCGCCTAAAGCGCGTGAGCCGAATCATGGTTCTGGCATGTACGGTGCTGACAATCATGCTTCCGCTAATCGTCGCAGCATTCTGGTGGTTTTCAGAAACAGAATCGCTGTTTACCAACGCGCGCTTAGCGACCAGTTCGATAAGGCATCCAATTGCCACTTGGCAGCGAATTGCGGGAGCATTGATTAATGAGCTGCCCGTACTTATGCTAGTTGCCGGCATCTGGCAAGCGCGCCGCTGCTTTAAGTTATTTGTAGCCGGCGAGTTTTTCTCTGGAGAGGTCGTCGCCTGTTTGCGATGGTTTGCCGTCTGGGCGACGCTGTCGGCAGTTGTTGGGATCCTCGAATGCACAGCGATAGCAACGATGCTTACGTGGAGCTACCCAGTCGGAGAGCGCCAGTTTATGGTCGCGCTTGGAACCGATCAATTCATTCTGCTTTTTGTCGCGGGCATGGTGTGGTTGATGGCCCGCGTTATCGCGCAAGGAAAAGCGCTTGCCGAAGAAAACGCGACGTTCATTTGAAACGAACGAGCGCAGCAAAAACATTGTGAACGAAGTCATGAAGAGTCTTCGACTGCGACCCATGTTCCACGCTTCCGCGCGCGTAACGCTGCCATTTGCGTTGATTCTGGCGGTAGCGTTTGCCGCGATTCGCGCGTTCGCGATGCTCGGCCCTTCGAACTACAGACCACTTTTTTTGCTGCACTGCATCGCGATGGCATTGGTGCCCTGGATTTTTCTTGACGCAATTGGTCGAGCGGAAATTGGTCTGAAATCATCCATACGTCCGTGGGAGTTCCCGCTTTCTATGCTCTATGGTGCAGCAGCGTCTCTAATGTGTTTTGTCGTTGGTTATGCATTGTTCGGCGTAACGGCTGACAACTGGTTTGTGAGCATCGGCAATAGTTTTCGCGCACAACCAACCGTTGGATTTTCGCTGCTACAGCTTCATTTGATGTTCACGATCCCTGCGATGATATTCAGTCCAATTGGCGAAGAAATCTTTTTTCGTGGCTTTCTTCAACGGGCGCTCGAAACGAAATTTGATCCACGCACGAGCGCGGTCTTGGAGGGGACTTGGTTCGCTGCGGTCCATCTCGTTCATCACGGGTTGGTCGTAGCCGCCACAGGCATAGAGTTTCGAGCGTTGTCAGGGGCGCTTTGGTTCTTGTTGATGCTTGCGCTGTCATGTGTATTTGCCTGGCTTCGTAAGCGTCACGACTCAATCGTTCCGGCCATACTTGCGCACTCCACGTTCAATTTTGTGATGAACCTCTTCATCTTCGGTTTCCTATGGAACGCCGCGCAAAGACCGAGTTAACGTTAAACACACTGACACCCAACCAGAACGGTAATCGACCATGCCCATAGTTGTTGAACTTGATGTGATGCTCGCGCGACGGAAAGTAAAGTCTAAAGCGCTGGCAGAGCACGTCGGAATAACCGAAGTAAACATGTCACTGCTCAAGCAAGGGAAAGTAAAAGGCGTTCGCTTCGAGACGCTCGAGAAGATTTGCGAATTCCTGCAGTGTCAGCCCGGCGACTTGCTGGTCTACGTGCCTAACGACCAAGCCGCGGGCGAGTAGGAAATCGGCATGCAACTTTCTTCTGTACGGTCGCGTATGTTTGCGGTGACGATTGCAATATCAGTCGTTATCCAATGCGACGCCGCTGTCGGTCTTATTGAGCTACCGGCTGCGGGTGACTTCGGACCTCTGACCGTTCTTTATCCCACAACAGCTCGGCCGACGGTGATTCAGCGCGACGGATTTTCAATGTCTGTCGCAGTTGAGGGACAACCCGATGCTGGTGCGGGGCGGTTGGTCGTCATTTCGCATGGGTCTCCGGCCTCACCTTGGGTCTATTCTGACTTGGCGAAATCGCTCGTCGAAGCTGGATTTACCGTAGCGTTTCCGGAACATTATGCAGATAACTCCAGGGACGCAAGCGAGCCCGGACCTCCAAGTTGGCGACGCAGACCACTCGAGGTCAGCAAGGCCATAGACCGCCTGCAGGGTGATTCTCGATTCTCGCGTCTGTTGAATTTCAGCAGTGTGGGCATGTACGGAATGTCGGCCGGCGGTCACACGGCGCTAACGCTTGCCGGTGGCCGATGGTCACCCTCACTTCTGCGCGACCATTGTCAAAATCACTTAGCCGACGATTTCGTCACTTGTGCCGGACCCTCCGTTGGGTTGACAGGCAGCGTTCTCGACGGGCCGAAGAAAGCGCTAGTCCGTGCAATTAACGACGTCAAGTTTAACGATCCGGCATGGTACTCGCACACTGATGCACGAATCAAAGTTGCAGTGGCCGGCGTACCCTTTGCCGTGGACTTCGACCCAGATTCGTTTTCCAAGCTAACAGCAAAGCTCGGGATAATTTCCGCGAGAAAAGACCGTTGGCTTGTTCCGAAATATCACAGCGATTTCATCTTAACGCACTGCAAAGAATGTGTGCATTTGTTGGATTTACCGACCGGTGCACACGGAGCTCTGCTCAGTCCACTTTTTCCAAATTTGTCGTCGCATATGGCGACTCTAATTGGTGATCCACCGGACTTTGATCGAGCTACGTCGGTCCCAAGAATCAACGCGGCCATTACATCTTTCTTCAAGCAAAACCTCGGTGTGCCTGAGTAACGCTTCGGTGTTCGTCACCAATATCCAACTCACGATTACGCCACCCCATCTACCTTTGCATCAGACAGTACCCATCTTATGAATGCCGTTGACGTCGTGGCCATGCTCATCGTCGCGCAATATCTCTTTTTCGGAGGTCTCGTCGCAAAATCTCGGCGCCGGTTTAATGTCCCGGCGCCAGCGGTCGCAGGCAATGAACAATTCGAACGCATTTATCGCGTTCATATGAACACGCTGGAGATGATGGTCGCTCTACTACCAGCGCTCTATGCAGCCGCAAGATACTTGCCGAATTGGATCGTGGTTGCCGCGGGTACTGTCTTTATGGTCGGGCGCTTCATCTATTGGCGCGATTACGTGGCAGCACCATCGAAACGTCGGCTCGGCTTTGTGCTCAGCATCGTGCCAGTGTGCGCATTAGTCCTGGCGACTCTCGTGGCTGCAACGACTAGCGGAAGCGGAGCTTGAGCGTCGAAGTCACTACAAGACTCAGTACAGCTCTCGATCCCGATCAAACTGCCATGAAAGCGACATCGAAACGACACGTCACTGGCTCTATTGCGAGCGACGAGAGTGGGACGCGCTGCTCACGCCCACATGCTGGCGATGACGCTGACGCGGTCGCCGGTTGCGGAGGCGTGCTCTCGCACGCTGTCGTGCCATGCCCATTACCAGACGGCTCGGTTCTCGATCGCTGTTGGGTCGGAATCGCGACGTACCGAGACGCGTATAGGGTTTCACTCGCACGCGGCGATACAACCGTCGTCGACATCTTCTTCGCGGTCTTCGGCCACCACCCAACTTGGCTAAAAGCCGTGTTACTTGCGCGGCATCGCGTCGGGGCTTGGTTTGGGCTTGACGCCGCGAGTGCCGCTGACATTTTGCGGCCCCAACAAGCGCAGAGTTACCGCGTGGGGCAGCAAATTGGACCGTGGCCGATTTTCTTTTTGAGTGACGCCGAACTTGTAGCGGGGCGAGACAACAAACACCTCGACTTCAGGTTGTCGGTGCACAAAGAGATTGATGCCACATCCACAACCGTGATTGTGTCCACAGTATGTATTGCGCACAACGCGGCTGGTCGCGCCTATCTCCGCGCCATCACGCCATTTCATGCATGGGGCTTGCAACGCTTGATCAAGCGAGCGATTCAGGCGGGTCGACTATGAGCGCAGTTGAATCGAGTCGACCAATGCGCGCGATACCAGAGACACCGCACCGCCGTTGCGCCTCATGAAATTCACTTCGAATGTTTTTCTCGGATATTGACCTATGCCTAAAACCATCCTTAAAGGCCGCTTGGGCCACAAATTGCGCGGGCTAGCCGTATTGCTGCTCGTTTCTATGAGCGTTTTAGTTCGCCGGGCGATTGGACGCCCATTGGTGCCTGAATGGAGCGTCTCCTTTGAGATCGGTACGCTGTTTTGGCGAAAGCAGTTCAACCACGCGTTCTCGCTTCCTGACATACGGGAAGGACGTGCGTATTTAGATGCGTGTTACTCAGTGCTCGATCCTGAGCTTGACGTACAAATACGACCGAACTCTGCGGCGGAGCCACGCGGCGATTGGTTCATTCCGCGCTCGAAATCAAGCGACGTCGTTATGCTTTATTTCCACGGCGGTGGCTATACCTTCTACATGGACGTATCACGTCACTTTATCGCGTTGCTCGCGCAAACGCTCGGCGTTTCTATATTTGCTCCCGACTATCGGTTGACGCCAGAAAACCCACATCCAGCGCAAATTGACGACGGACTGGCCGCGTACAAATACCTTCTCGCTCAAGGCCATGAACCTTCCAAAATAGTCGTCTGCGGGGATTCGGCCGGTGGGCACCTCACGTTGATATCACTGCTGAAGTTTCGCGATGAAAAACTTCCGCAACCCGCTTTGGCCATCGGACTTAGCCCTTGGACGGATATCGGCCGGCGAGGAGAAAGTCAATTTGGAAATGATGTGTACGACCTAGTTCAGGGTTACCAAACGTTGCAGTTTGGAGCATGGCTAAAGGGCGTCACCGGTTTTACGGACACTGAGTTGTCTCCGATTTATGAGGACTATCGCGGTCTCGCCCCGATTTACCTTCAGGCGGGTGGCAAGGAAATTCTCGTGGACATGATTCGAGACTTTGCCAAAACCCTCGAGCAACAAGGTTCGAAGATCCGCTTGGACGTCTGGAAGCACATGACGCATGAGTTTCACGGGTACGGAATGCACTTGCAGGAGAGTCGCGAGGCGTTGCAAGAGATTCAAGCGGCGATCTTGTGGGCGGTGCAAACTGCGCAGCAACGTCGTCTATCACCAAATGCGCAAACGGAAGTCTCTAACCTTTGAGGCACAACTCTAAGAAAGTGGAGCGCGCGCAAGCGTGACGTATGAACAAGTATCTATTCATCGCTGCATTTGTCGCTTTTCTCGTAGGGCTCGCGCACTCGGTCCTCGGTGAAAAGTTCATCTTCAATCGTCTGCGGTGGGGCCACGTTGTGCCCTCAAACGGAACAGGTTTGCTGCAGGGGCGCCATGTCCGAATTCTTTGGGCGAGCTGGCATGCGCTTACCGTTTTCGGGTGGTGTATTGCTGCGGTTCTTTTTTGGCTATCGCTGCCACTAACCGGTCAAAATCAGGCAACCCTTATTGAGTCCGCTATTGTTGTGGCATCGCTCGTTAGCTCGGCACTCGTGTGCTTCGCAACGAGAGGACGGCATCTTGGTTGGTTGGGTCTAATGGCTATTGCGATTTGTGTCTGGATTAGTCGAATGAATTAGCGCGAAGCGACCTGCACAAACCGTCGCACCAGCAACATTTTCCGCTGCAAAGTCCGCGCGGTCGGCTCAAATGAATTGCGTCAGGATGCGCCGTGGACTGGTTCATGCGCGACGTGGTCCGCGAGAGATCGAGATCGCTGCGACCAACATCGCGCTGGCTACTAAGAACGTCACGCGCATCCCCGAAGCGATGGCCAACGTCGATGCGTGCGCGAGCTCTTGCGTCCCCACACTCAACGCGAATACGGTTCCCATGGCCGACGTACCCACGATGAGGCCGATATTGCGCGAAAGGGTGAGCAGGCCCGATACCGCGCCCTGTCGGTTGCTAGGTATGTCCTCCAATGCGGCGGTGCTGTTTGCCGCCTGGAAGAGCTGATAACCCGGCGCCAGAACGATGATTGAAAGTACGTAGCCAGCGACGCCGATTGCATTCGGTAGGAAAGCAAACAGGAAGGCGCCTATAAGCAAAAGTGTGAGCCCCAAGTCGAGCACGCGGCCCGCGCCCCATGCGTCGACCAGCCGACCGGAAGGGACACCACTCACAATGGAGATCATCGGGCCAATAGCCATAACGAATCCGACCTGCATTGCTGTCAAGCCAAGACCAAGACCCAGATAGAAAGGTCCAATTACCAGTGTCATCATCATGATGGCGGCGATTAGGCCATTGACGACAAGGTGGCGTGCCAGCCTCTGGTCTAGCACCGACCAAAGACTCGCCGATAGACCGCTTCCCTTATCGGGATCGTTGGGTAGCGTGACGGAAGCAAGGATAAAGGCGATGACAGCCGGTGGAAACTGCATCCAGAAAATGTAGCGCCAGCCTAACAGCGCGATCAGCAGGCCACCAAGGGAAGGGCCGAGCGCCGTTCCGAGCGCAGAGACTGTGCCGAGCAACCCCATCGCGCGTCCTAAGCGCGCCTTGGTCGCTGTTTGCCTCGTCAATGCCATGGCGAGTGTCATCAGGAAGGCAGCGCCGATGCCCTGAAGCGCCCGCGCACTAACTAGCAGCCATAAGTTCGTCGCCGCGCCGCAAAGCAATGACGCCAATGAAAACACCGACAGCCCCGCCATCAACGTAGGCTTTAGTCCGTACCTGTCTCCCATTCGGCCAGCAACGACGGCTGCGATGGTCTGTGTTATTAGATATGAGACAACGACCGCTTGCACCTGGGTGAACGGTGCCGAGAACGCTGCCGTTAGAGTTGGTAAGGCAACGTTGACGATGCTAGTACCTAATGATGCAAGCAACATCGACAATATCAGTGTGATCGTAATACGAGTGGTTCCATTCGCACTTGCTGGTGACTTTTGCTGTTGCATCGCTGCTTTCTCTTGCCAGAAGTTGGTTTACGGCGGATCATACGAATTCAAGTCAGCTTGAGGTCAAGTATGGAATTGCTCGATATTGGAGAAGTCTCGGCAAGGAGCGGCGTCAAACCTTCGGCGCTACGCTATTACGAAGAAACAGGGCTGATTTCTTCAGTTTCGCGGCATGGTTTGCGCAGGCAGTTTCCGCAAGAAGTGCTCTTGCGGCTCAAGCTCATTTCAATGGGCAAGACAGCGGGTTTCTCGCTTGACGAGATAGCAGGGATATTCGGTAGAAATGGAGTGCCTGTCCTGCCGCGTGTTGTTCTTCGACAGAAAGCCGATGAGATTGATCGCCAAATCCATAAACTATCCGCTCTGCGCGACACGCTTCGCCATGTCGCTGATTGCCCCGCGCCGTCACATATGGAGTGTCCTAGCTTCAGGAGGCTCGTTGAGGCGGCGGGCAGAAGCGGCATCGCGGTCGCGAAAAAGAAGACAGCAACCGTTAGGCGGGCAAAACCAGCGCGCGAGTGAAATCACGCTCGACGCGACCATCAAGGCGTAAATGAAATACGTGAGAAACGTTAATCACTCCCGAGCTTAAGCTCCAACACCCGATGGATAGAGGTTCGAACCTTGATGGTCGTCCGACCGACGTTGCGTTCCCCATGCCCCTTTTCGCGAAGTGACTTGCAATCGAGGTTCCAGCTTGCACCGCCCAATCGGAGCCATCCGCCGACTGCCAGTCACCGTCGTTCGTTCACTCTGCGGAAACGCTTCACGGTGCATCTGTTATTTGACATGCGAAGATACTATGCGTCTGGTACTGTCGATCAAGCTCGAGGTCGCTGGTATTGCTTGGCGCGCTTAGGCTTTTTTTGGCGTCACCCACATTGAGATCGTCGCCCGAAATACCGGCTCGTCATTTGTGTCTTGCACTACGACGTTGACTCGGTACTCACCAGCCACCGGCCAATCCGCGAGCGCGTCAGGAGTGGCGATGGCAACTAAGTTCGTCGTCGCCTTTTTCAAGTATTCGACGGTCATCGATTTGGGGATCCAGCGATGCGTTGCGGGTACCGTGACTTCGGTCATGGTTCCACCCGCAAGCTCAGCCATGTTGCACATCGCAATGGCGTGCACGGTCCCAAGATGATTCTGTACCGAACGGCGCTTCGTCATCCGAAGCTCCGAGTACTCGTGGCGTAACTCCACGAATCGAGGTCGAATGGACGCGAAATACGGCGCCTTGAAACACAACATACGAGAAAAAATCCACTTTCCAGCGGGCAATGTTGAAATTCGTTCCCAGAGTTTGAGTGTGCTCAAAGTTGTCTTCCTGATGTGGCACGCGGTGCGAATGGATGAAGAAGCAAGTAAATAGAATAGTATTCTAGAGCATGTCTCTGTATAATTTCTACCGAGATGCAAACCTTCAGCCCGAGCCATTTCGAATCCGTCGAACCTGGACCCCGGAAGGAGCACAAGCGTCAGATTCTGAGCAGTGCCTTGGCCTGCTTTGATGAGTTTGGAATCGAAGCGACGACTGTGGAAGCCATTCGAACAACAGCGAATAGCAGCGTTGGTTCTATCTACCATCACTTCGGAAACAAAGAAGGCTTGATCGCTGCACTCTTTTTTGCAGCGTTGGACGATCGAGAGAACTTAATTCGGCCGCGCATTAGATCTGCGGAGACATCGCATGCGGCCATTGGGCACCTTATTCATTCATATTTGGAGTGGGTGACCAACAAGCCGGAACTTGCCCGGTTTCTTTCGAACGCTCGGCACTCAGTCGCGAATGGGCCGCATAGCAAAGATCTCACCGCTCGCAACAAGCAGAGGTTTGGAGATTTGCAGAAATGGCTTGCTCTAGGCGTTGAAAACGGGTCAATTCTGCCGCTACCCAAAGAAACCTACGCGTCCCTACTCATCGGTCCGTCCGAGAACTTTTGTCGCGCTTGGCTCACAGGGAGAGTCAAAGGGAAGCCGACAGATTACGCCGACGTCTTCGCCGACGCCGCGTGGCGAGCGATTGCTTCGAAAAATGCGAGGCGTGACTAGTTTTCGGAGTGCAATCTTGTTCCATCCGACCACTGCGACTTAACTCAGTGAAATGCTACTTACCGAGAGTTGAGACATTTTCGGGGTTGCGAATGAGCTGGCGCGGCACAAATCGTTCGAACAACCGCTATCGGCCGAAAGCGTCCTGTCGCGCGCACCTGGAATCGGGCACGACAACGCTGAGTTATCTGGTATCGAGCTAAATCAAGCAAGGCCTGCGGTCAGTTACGCAAGGCACAACGCTGTTACCGACCTTGCAGGGATTTCAGCTTTGCGCGTTGAAGCACGCCCCCCGCTCTAGCTCGACGCCAGCTTCGCCAAATACGTTCGAATACGCTTCGCATTGACGCCGAAATCGCTACCGCCGACGCGCGACAGAGAGCGCACGTCGATGCGACTGCCCGGCGTGCCGACGTCGGAGAGCGCTGCAACGCGAATCACTACATCGTCTTTGAAACCGAACATTAGGCTGGTGTCGGTTGCTTCAATTCGTAAATTTTGCGGTGACGCCGCGACGATATCCCATCCCATTGTGCGTGCGGCCGATTCGGCGCGAGCGAATGCCTGCGCCGGCGGCAACGGCAGCACGACGGCTGCGAGGTCTGGATAACCACGCCGTTGCTCGACTGCCGTGCTGGCCTGATATTGCACGGGATTGCGCGCGTCCTGACGTAGCGGCAACACGGCCACAAAGGCGGGCGGATTGTCGGTATCCGTCGTCACGTCATGAATGCGCGGCAACTGCTGTACTCGACTCCACATGATGACAGGAGGCGTGGCGACCGCAAGGCCAGCGACCAGAGCCACCAGACCCGTACGCACGTTACGACGAGCCCCCACATAGCCAGCTAGCAATGCCGCAATCAGGCCGATGACCGCTGCTCCGAGCGCGATGCTCGCCGCCCAGCGGATCATCACAATGCCCGTCCCAAACGACCACCAGGACATTCGGTAGCCGGGCCCAGCGACTAGCTCAGTTAGCCCGCAAAGTAGCGCGACAATCAACGCGACCCAGGCCAAGGCAGAGCCGATACGAGTTAACTTCGTCTTCATGACTCACTAGACCTTTATGCGCATGCCTGCGCGTTTGTTTGGTGCGATCAGTAACCAGTTTAAATGGACTTCGACGCGACGTCGTCACGGCTTATCGGAACCTGCGACAAATGCGTTGGCGCTTCGTTCCGAATTACGAATCTAGCGTCGCCAGCGCGAACTACCGGCAGCGCGCATCGCCTACATCGCCCTCTTCCAAGGCAAATCAAAGGAAGCTCGGCCGATCATTGGACACGTTGAATGCGGCTGCGGGCAAGCCATTCTTGCGGTAGTGTGCCGCGTTGGGACGGCGATGGGCAAGTGAGGCTGCAATCTGCCCTCGGAAATCCAAGTTTTTCTATTTGCCGCGGCCTGCCCGGCAAAGCCAAAATTAAGCCAATGAACGTTACATCAACCAACAAATCTCGACCCACGATGTCATTCACAGCAACGCGGCGTGGCAGACAATGAAATTGCACTCTGAGATTACGGGACTATTCGCCGGTGGCATCGGCGTTCTCGAGCAAGAAGGCCATCGCAGCGGAATCTTCAAGCGTCGCATCACGGGGCGTGTCGAAGTCAATGCCTTGGGCATCGTCGGCGACGAGCACGCCGACCCGCGCGTTCACGGCGGCGCGGAGAAGGCGTTGCATCAATACTGCACGGAGAACTACGCCGCGTTGAAGTCCGCGTTCCCGAACGCCGCAAGTGAACTCATCCTCGGCTCAATCGGCGAGAACATTTCCGCTTCAACGCTCTGCGAAAAGAACGTTCACATCGGCGACACATTCCGCATCGGCACCGTGCTCGCGCGAGTCTCTCAACCGCGAAGCCCGTGCTGGAAGATTAACCATCGCTTCGGCGCGCCGGACATGTCCACGTTCGTCGCGAATCGCCACATCACGGGTTGGTACTACCGCGTCCTCGAAGCCGGGCACATTCAAGAAGGCGACGAGATCACGCTCGTCGATCGGCAGACCGAGCGATTCTCGATTGACGAGTTTTGGCGCGTGCAGCTTTCGCATCGACCGGACGTTGCGGACTTGAAAGCAATCGCGGAAATCCCCGGCCTCTGCCCGGAGTGGCGACAACGTCTTCTAGGTCGAGCGGCGCGCTTAGCCTGAAACGATTTGTAGGCGCGGACTCGGCCGCGCTTGGCATCGCTCGGAATTTTCACGGCGCACTTGCGCGCCGCAAAATCCGCCCCACCTAGCGGTGTGTCGCCCACTCTCTCGCTCACACCAACCATGAACACCGAACAGCAAAAATCGATTTTGACTCTGTGCCTGATGGCCGCGTTGGCTGATGGCGGCAAGGACTCGCGCGAACGCGAAGCGCTGGAGCGGATCACCGCTCGGCTCGTGGCGGAGTCGGGCAACGCCGACGCATTCAACGCGCAGCAAATGTACGAAGACGTGATCTTCGGGCGTGCGTCGATTGATGCGCTCGTGGCGACGTTGACCGACGCGGACTCGAAGCGCCTTGCGTACGAGATGGCCGTTCATGTGATCAACGCCGACGGCAGCCAGACCGAACGCGAGAGTGCATTTCTCGCCACGCTTCGCAGCAAACTCGGCCTGTCCGAGGCCGACGCAGCGGACATCGCACGCGACGCCGATTCGCTCGCCGCGGCGGCGATGATTCCCGCCGCTGCAATCGCAGCCACCGCCACAAGCGCAGCACCCGGCGCGGTCGCTGCCACGCAGTTGTCCGCGGCCGACGAAGCCGAGCTGGACAAATCCATCCTCAACGCGTCGATCCTCAACGGCGCGCTGGAACTCTTGCCGCAATCGTGGGCGACGATGGCGATCATTCCGCTACAGACGCGGCTCGTGTATCGCATAGGCCAACGCTACGGCTACGAGCTCGACAGCGGGCACATCAAAGAATTCTTGGCAACCGTCGGCGTCGGCCTCGCGTCGCAATATCTCGAACAAGCGGGCCGCAAATTGATCGGCGGTTTGTTCGGCAAACTCGCAGGCGGCTTAGTCGGCGGCCTCGCACGCGGCGCAACGGGCGCGGCGTTCTCCTTCGCTTCCACGTACGCGCTCGCGCAACTTGCGAAGCGCTACTACGGCGGCGGACGCACGATGTCCACCGACACGTTGAAGCAAACCTTCGACCAACTCATGACACCCGCGAAAGAGCTGCAAGCGAAGTACCTGCCGCAGATTCAGGAAAGAGCGCGCAGCGTGAACATGGGCGAAGTCATGGCGATGATTAAGCGATATTGATCCGGCGCCAACAGCGTAGCGCCAATCACATGACAGTGTTACCATCGTTAAATCGGTAATACTTCACAGCGAACCATGAGTACTAATCTCACCAGCAAAGGCCAGGTCACCATCCCTAAGCACATCCGCGACGCGCTCAATCTGTCACCGGGCGGCGCGGTTGACTTTGCGGTCAATGCGTTGGGGCAAGTCGTTTTGCACCCGGCAACAGTACGGAGCGCGAAGAAAACCGCAGACCGGTTCGAGGCCGTGCGCGGCAAAGCCACGGTCAAATGGCGCACAGATGAGTTGATGAAACTGTTGCGTAGCGAATCCTGATCCGGCGCGCGCATGCTGCTGGTTGATAGCAACGTCCTGATCGACGTGCTCGAAGACGACAGCGAATGGGCAGCCTGGTCGCTCGCGCAGTTGCGCGCACAATCACAGATTCACGCGCTGGCGATCAATCCGGTGATCTACGCCGAAATTTCCTGCGCATTTGCCCGCCTTGAGGAATTGGAGCGCGTCGTCACCAAACTCCAACTTGAAGTCCTCGAAATACCCCGTCCGGCACTTTTCCTCGCGGGCAGAGCATTCATTCAGTACAAGCGCGCAAAGGGCACACGACCAAGCGTGCTGCCCGACTTCTTCATCGGCGCTCACGCTGCCGTCATCCAATCCGCGATCCTCACGCGCGATGCGTCTCGCTATCGCACTTACTTCCCGACCGTAGAACTGATTGCGCCTGACCACGCGTAGTCTCAGTCGCGGACTGCAAGGAGTGCGCGCATGCGCAGCGACGCGCGTCGACACGGCGCTGGACTGATCGAATCGCATGCTCTCGTTCATGCCGCAGACTCAGGAAAAAGCGCGTGGAGAGAACATGGGCGATGTCATGGTGATGATCGAGCGGTGGTCGTGCTATCACCAACAGCGCAATAACAGACTGGGTTACAGCTTTTCGGCGAAAACGACCGTCAGGCGGTCGTTTCATCGAATTTATCGCGCTTGTTGAGATAGCGCGCAAAACGCCCAAAACGACCATCCGGCAGTCGTTACAAGCAAAAAGCTGTGAGGCGAACGTGATCCGTCAGCGTGTAGCGTGCAGTTCGCATTCGGCCTGAGTCCGCGGGGCCACTCGGATGAGTTAATTCAACCTGATCCCTTTGACGCCCACAGGCAATGACTGGTGCCTCAACCAGTAGATACCTTGAACCTCTTGAGCAGCGATTCAGGCATTAGGTACAAGTTGCCACGTGCCCGCGAACAAGCCACATAAAGCTTGTTCCTCGAAAGCGCCGCCAGATCGGAAAGCTCTCCTTGTTCGTATTTTTCCCAAGCCACACCCGTCATGACGACGCAGACGTCACGATAGTGATCTATCCCTTTTGAAGCCCCCCATGTCTGCGAGTGGCACGAGTATTTCTCATGCTCCTTGAAAAATAGTTTCACGGTATCGTCGCAGGCATAGATCAGTGCAGCCGTATCCACATCACGGACGACGGAAACCGTCGTTGCGCGGTCAACGGCAGGATGAATTTCCATGCCGATGTGCTTGCGGATGAATTCACAGACCGTTGAACTGCAACGATAACTATTAAGAAGAGACGTTGTATCGACCGTGAGCCCGGCGTCGCGCAGGGCGTTTTTGAATCTCTCGTAGCTGTCGTGGAGGCCTTTGTTTACAGCCCCGTCAACGCTTGTCGAGTAGGTGTGCTGGAAGAAATCTCCCACCAATAGAACCTCCACGTCCGCTGCGACAATCTGCTTGAGCAAATTGAAATCGTGGCCGCCGAAGTCCTGCACTTCGTCAACGAAGACCTTGTCGTAGTAACGCGCGATTCGC
>JAKPSO010000298.1 GCA_029571495.1 Pseudomonadota bacterium | reverse complement strand
GATCGCAGCGGCGTCAACGGCACGCTTGCCGTCGGGCCCAAAGACTTTCACGTCGAAGTGAAGCTCGGCTTCTTGATGGCCGCGTTCAAAGGGCCGCTGCAACAGGCGATGGAAAAGAATTTGGATTCGTTGATTCCAGCGGCGGAGACAAAAGCGGCAGCGAAGAAGCCCGCGAAAAAAGCGTAGTACTTCACCGCCAACGCGCGTCGGCGCCTACCCCAACGCAAACGAGTCTGCCCTCGCCTTTTTCCAGTAGTACGCAAAGACCTGATGGCTTGCGCTGTCGTCGAGCAGTTCGCCGGGTTTGAGGAATTTGTACAGCGTGGCGAGTGAGGTGACTTCCGTCGAGCTAATGCGTCGGATGACGTGTTCGGGGCCGAGCTGATCCGGATGCGTTAAGCCCGCCGCCGCGAGGAGTTCCGCGAGCGCATGCAGCGTGCTCTTGTGAAACTCAAAAACGCGGTCAGCTTTACTCGGCACGACGAGCGCGCGTTGGCGTAGCGGGTCCTGTGTTGTGACACCCGTGGGGCACGTCCCGGTGTGGCAGCTCTGCGCTTGAATACAACCCAGCGCAAACATGAAGCCGCGCGCGGAATTGCACCAATCGGCCCCCATCGCCATCGTGCGCGCGATGTCGAATGCCGACACAATCTTGCCGCTGGCACCGAGCTTCACGCGGTCACGCACGCCAATGCCCACTAGCGTGTTGTGCACCAACAGCAACGCTTCGCGCAGGGGCACTCCGACGTGGTCAACGAACTCAACGGGTGCAGCACCGGTGCCGCCCTCAGAGCCGTCGACAACGATGAAGTCGGGTGTAATGCCAGTCTTGACCATCGCCTTGGCAATCGCGAAAAACTCCCACGGGTGGCCAATCGCGAGCTTCATGCCCGCTGGCTTTCCGCCGGAAAGCTCGCGCATTTTGGCGATGAATTCGAGCATCTCAATCGGCGTTGAAAACACGCTATGACTCGCGGGCGAAACACAATCCACGCCGACCGGAACGCCGCGCGCCTCGGCGATTTCGGGCGTTACTTTCGGGCCGGGGAGAACACCACCGTGACCCGGTTTCGCGCCTTGTGAAAGCTTCAACTCCACCATCTTGACCTGAGGATCTTTGGCTTGCTCGGCGAAGCGAACGGCGTCGAACTTGCCGTCGGCGGTGCGGCAGCCGAAATACCCGCTGCCCAACTCCCAAATCAAATCGCCACCATGTTCACGGTGATAGCGCGAAATCGAGCCCTCACCGGTATCGTGCGCGAAACCGCCGTTCTTCGCGCCGAGGTTCAGGGCACGAATGGCGTTGGCCGAGAGCGCACCGAAGCTCATCGCCGAGACGTTGAACACCGACGCCGAATACGGCTGCGCGCAGTTCGCGCCGATGGTGATACGAAAGCCGGGCGCTGACGGTTTCGCGGGCGCGATGGAGTGATTGATCCATTCGTAGCCCGGCTCATAGACGTCAAGTTGTGTGCCGAATGGGCGCTTGTCAGATTCCTTTTTCGCGCGTTGGTACACGAGCGAGCGCGCAGCGCGTGAGAACGGTGATGCCTCGTTGTCGCTTTCAATGAAGTACTGCCGAATCTCAGGACGAATGTATTCGAAGAAGAATCGAAAATGCGAAAGGATCGGGTAGTTGCGGCGAATGGCTTGTTTGGCCTGCGTGATGTCGACCAAACCGACTGCGGAGAGAAAGCCGCTGATCGCAACGAGCGGCCAGCTCACCCACGGCGCGTGCGTCGT
>JAKPSO010000649.1 GCA_029571495.1 Pseudomonadota bacterium | reverse complement strand
GAGCCCTTTTTGAGGTACTCACCGCAGACCTCTGCGATGCGACCGATAAACTCGATGCGATGCCAATCGGTGCGCTCTTGTTTGTTGCCTAGCTTATCCTTCCATTGCTCGGAGGTGGCCATTGAGAACGTTGCAACCGCCTCACCGCTGGGTAAGTAGCGCATCTCTGGATCTCGGCCAAGATTGCCGAGAAGAATAATTTTGTTAACCGATGCCATCGTGAGTGCTCTCCTTGAAAAGCGGAGTTTGATTGATGTGTTGATTCATTGCCAACTATCTTCCGCGCGGCGGCGTGGGATAGCTGGGGGGGGTTGTCATCGCTTTGCGTAGTCGTTGAAAAAATGCGGCCACAGCGGCTCGATTCTGAGGTGCGTACGGCGCAAGAGGACCCTGACCGTAGAACTTCTTTTCGAGTGCTCGTGCTGCGATTTTTGCGCTGAGTATGCGACTCTCCCGCGTGCCTGTTGCCATGATGATGCTCCTGGAACAAACGGGCACGACACCTGCTCGGGTGTTGGCCCGAGTGGGTTGATGTTTGACGATCAAATCGTCACGTTGTGGAGGCATTGCCTCGAAGGTGTTGAGATGCGAAACGCATCGCTTGCGTGATGAAACCTTCACGCGGAGGTAAGCGTGGATCAAACTTGTTGCCCGAAACCCTCACTTACGCGAGGGGTTCGAGCCGTAGTCTGACGCGCCGGGGGGCGCACTGCTAGCGGACTTTCTTTGGTTGACTCAACGTAAGTGCGGTTCGGTAGGGGATGCGTTGCAACGTGAATGCAGGCGTAGCGCCTCTGGCATTTTCGTTGTCACAGCGATCGCGTAGCGGGCGCTGACGGGGCGCCCATTCGAGAATGCGAGCCCCTTGCAAAATCGCCCAAACCGGCTTGTGCCGTCTATTCATGTGTGTTTTTCTGAGAATTGAGTATGTTCTGCCTTCACGACAAACCGCAGTGAAATGGTGTGTTCGGATCAATCGATGCGAACATATTCGCCCCAAGGTGGTACTACAGCTCCCTTGACTATCCAGAGCACAGGATAGTCTGGTGCTTCTTTCGGAAATGGTCCATGGCCGTCCGTGAAGTAAATGAGCCCGGCCGGTGGTTCGTCGAGCGCGTTGGCCCAATCGAGTACAGGTTGGAACGCCGTGCCTCCGCCACCGTTGCGCTTGAACGTGAGGGTGTCGCCACGCTCAAAGGTGTCCACGCCTTGCACTTTTGCGTCACAGTAGACGACGTGCATTCGTTCGGGCATCACCTGATCGCAGACAGCCGTCGCTTCATCCGCGGCCTCATTGAGTTCCGATTGGGACATCGATCCAGATGTGTCCACAGCAAAAACGATGGGGCCGAGCGCAGGAGCATTCAGCGAAGGCAAGTACATGCCCAATGCGACGTACCGCTTGTTTGGATGCTTCCAGGTGTAATCACTGTTGGTGATCTGTTGCATCCATAGCGAAAGATGTGCTCGCCAATCTTGACGCACGCGCAACATCTCTTGGATTTCCTCTTGCAACTGAGCTGGCAAGAACCCCATGCGCTTTGCGCTTTTGCTGGCCCGCTGAATCGCCCGTGCCATGTTGGCCTCCGCCACGTGTTTGTCAGTGCCCGGTGGCGGATCTCTCACTTCGCCCGGCTGCTGCGGAGCGTCTGGATTTCCGGTTTGGGTTGGAGCGACAGAAGTGTTGCTTGGCTTGTCGCCGCCGCCCTGTTGGTTTGCGACCGCAGTTGAGGGTTGGTTGTCATCGTTCGGAACAGGATCGAAGGCCAAAGCCTGTTGTGGTGCGGTAGGAACCCGCTGGGGGGATGGCTTTGGCCTAGTAGTTACAGCCGGCGGAGATTTTTGCTGAAGCCATCGATAGATCGCCTCAGCAGGCATGTTTGCAAACTCGGGGTTTGCGAAACAACCCCGACGTAGTGCAATCCCCGAGCGCAGCATTGTCGAGAAAACCGCTTGGTCGCACGCTTCATTCCACAGATCGACTCGTCGACCGTTGCGTCGTAGCGGGTGCCGCAACGCACAGTGAAGCACCATTTCAGTGATAGCGCTCTTGATCTCGTGATCATCTACTTTGGTTACCCACTGAGGATTGAAGATGAGAGATTGCCCATCTGTCGCACACGTAAGCGTAGGATCGTGGTCTATTTTCAACGCTAGCCCCACAGCAAGCGTTCCGAAGAACGGTTGCTGCAGAAGCAGCGCGGTGCGCGACTTGCGCACGCGCGAAGCTGCGTTCATTAGGCGAACAGCGCCAGACTAGTGCTCGCAGAGAGCGGATTCGCAGAATCCTCGGGACGTCCGAATCTATTCAAGTCGATACCGAACTCCTGACTAATGGTGCGTTGGACTTCACGCGCGGCGTGCGCGGCCGGAACACAAAGCTCACGGTTGGCGCGCATATAGCTCGCTTTGAAGCCTCCCAATTTGCTGCGTGCAAATTCAATGGCGTGCGTAACTTGCGGATCGTCCAAGAAATTGAGCTTTGGCAGCATCGCAATCGTGTCTTGCACGTTTGTCAGCGCCGAGTCGTGCAAGCGACCACCGTCGGCTGCGGCCAAGAGTCGGTCCGCCATATGGCTAACCACTTCCAAAAGTCGCGTACGCAGCTCCTCTTTCGATTGGCTGAAAGCCTTCAATTGAGACTCCTCAATTTGATGGCGAATCGCCTCGGCAGCCTCTGGGCTCAGGCAATCCACGTTGAAGTGTTCTGCCTCTGGGAAGGGCCAGATATCGAGCGTCATGCCGTAGCGCGTACGCAGCTGGTCTACCGTCGGATAGTCGGCCTCACTGAACAGGCCGTTTAGCGCCCCACGTGCTTCTTCCTTCAGCCTTGGATACGCCACCAAAAACGCCTCAAGTGCCGCATCAAAGCGGTCCTTAAACACGTGGTAGTGTGCAAGGTAGTCAATATACGCACGGACGGGCATCAAACGAATCCCGTCACCGTCGTAGCGCAGCGATGCGTCGTGAAATGCTTCACGGGCACGCGCTTCGATTCGGACAAGATGTTCGAATTCACTTGCTCCCTTGAGAATCAGACGCTTATTGAAACGTCCGATGTCCTTTTTGTCCGCACCCTCTTGAGTGTGGTTGGCCACGACCTCTTGTGTGGCGCGTCCGTCGAAGCGCTTCGCGCTCCAGCTGTTCACTGTTAGGCGCGCCAACATCACTTTGGATTTGCGCAGATCGGGCGTGTCGATTTTTGAGTTTTCGTTGTTCATGTGAAAGTCCTTCGCCACGTCCGTAACGCGGACGTGGCATGTTTGTTTTGAATCAGACCAGCAGTTCCGTGAGTCCGGCGCTTCGGTCTGTGAAGAGTTCGATAAAGGCCATCGAAGTGGCGGCGCTTGAGGCGCGCTTCATGATGTCTTTGATCAGTACCGCTGCCATCTCGCCGGCATCCATTGCCACCATTCGGCGGGCATAGGTTGCGGCCGCTTGAAAGCCGGTATCGGTATTGGTGCGTGCCACATGTTCTGCGAGCGCAGTCGTCAGCGCCCAGAGTACGGACGCCTCGGTGGGTACCGGTGCGTTGCTCGGGTTTTGCAATACTTTCAACGGGTCTGGCATGTGATGACACACCTCGTAGAAAGCGAGAAACTCGGTAGCGGCCTCTGGCCCGACGGCGCCCGACAAAGCGGGCTGAAGTAGGTGAATTGGGAGCTTGCACTTGAGCCACGCGTCTACGGACGCCCACGTTCGAGGCAACGGCGAGTTGCACATTTCCGCAGAAGGCTTGAAGGCACAGAGAAGCTCTGGACGAAACGTCAAGAACGCAATCAATTCGGAAGCGATTCCCGACACCATGGCCCATTCGCGCCACGACTCGATATCCGCTTCCAGTTCAACGATGGTTTTGAATCGGCTTTTGACCGGCTCAAGGATTCCAGTCACACCAGCTCGATCGCTGCGCCGGTTGGTAGCGGCGAGGAACGTGACGTGATCGGAAATTCGCTGGCCATCGAGTTCACGAGCCAGCAAAAGCTGCATGTACGC
>JAKPSO010000291.1 GCA_029571495.1 Pseudomonadota bacterium | reverse complement strand
CGGGACGCGCCCCGGAAGCGCGCTATCGTGTCCGCCTGGATTCGACGCAACTCAAGGCGCTAATCGCGAAAGCCTAGCCAGAAACGAGGTTAACCGATAATTGAGAGGCGCGGACACCGATGAACCGACGCGCTCAATTCGAGTCGTACACCGTGCCCTCTATGCAAACTTTGACGTTTCACATGCGATTTCCCTGCCTTTTGTCCCTGCTGATCGCGGCGTCGCTGGGCACAGTGAGTGCCACGACGCTCCAACTCTCATCCGTCGGCGCGCGCAGCCACGCACAATTCATCGTCGACGGTTCGCGCATCGACGCGCGCGTGGGGATGTTCACCGACGAGGGTTTGCTGCTCGAAAAAATTAGTGATGACACCGCTGCCTTCCGCTACAACGGCTTACCACAGCGCATGCGCGTCGGCGAGACGATCGTCGTCGATTCACAAACGCAGGGCTTCGTCACCCACCAAATCAAGGCCGACCAGAAGAACCTCTACAAAACCGCAGCGCTCGTTAACGGTGGCAACTTGCAGGCTGAGATTGATCGTAACGCCGACGTCATTGTGATCCCCGTGGCTGACGCTGATCGATTGAACCTGCCGTACAAAGACAAGAAGTCGCAGTTGCACCGTGCGCCTCGACAAACCACGATCGAGGTGAAAGACGGCAAAGAAGTTAAGACCGTGGTCGACCCGAAAGACAAAGACGGCAAGCCGTTGATGTACAAGACCTATTCGCTGCCGCTCAATTCCGTGCGCATCGGTCCCATTGACGTGTACGGCCTCAACGCCATAGTCAGCGAAAAGCCGGGGCTCACGACGACCGTCATCGGCCGCGAATTTCTGAAATGCCTCGCGCCGAATTGGTCGAACCGCACGCTCACATTGGTTCGCCGTTAAGGACGCCTTGATTGAGGCACACATACTATTCTCTGGCACGCGACCGCACCCATTCGCCGCCACCGCTTCGACACGTTGCACGCCAACGTGATTTAGCGCTCTAGGTACTTCACGCTCAGGCTCATGGCTTCCATCAAAAACGACCTTTTCCTCCGCGCTTTCACCGACGAGCGTCTGCCGCGCCCGCCCATTTGGCTCATGCGTCAAGCGGGCCGCTATCTTCCCGAATATCGCGCCACGCGCGCCAAAGCGGGCAGCTTCTTGGAGTTGTGTCACTCGCCGTCGTTCTGCGCCGAAGTGCTGTTGCAGCCACTGGAGCGCTACCAGCTCGACGCCGCCATTTTGTTTTCGGACATTCTCACGGTGCCCGACGCGATGGGACTCGGCCTGTCATTCGGCATCGGCGAAGGACCGCGCTTTGCACGACCCTTGCGCGACGAATCAGCCGTGAACGCACTGGCCGTGCCCGACATGGCGAATTTGAGATACGTTTTTGACGCCGTCGCCGAATGCAAGAGGGCGCTCACATCCGGCACAGAGCAATCGGTGCCGCTGATTGGCTTTTCCGGAAGTCCATTCACACTCGCTTGCTACATGATCGAAGGCGGTGGCTCGGGCGACGCCTTCCCGCTCACGCGTCGCATGATGCTGCAACGTCCGGATCTCTTCCAACGCGTCCTCGATGTAAACGTGAAGGCTGTGACTGAGTACCTCGCGGGCCAAGTGCGCGCCGGTGCCGACGCGCTGATGGTGTTCGACACCTGGGGCGGCGTGCTGTCGCCGCGCCTGTACCGTGAATTTTCGCTGGCACCGATGCAGCGCATCGTGACCGCCTTACGCGCAGAGTTCCCGAAAGTGCCGATCATGCTATTTAGCCGCGGCGCGGCCCATAGCTTCGATGCGATGGCAGCGACTGGCGCGGACGGCCTCGGTGTCGATTGGCAAAGTGATCTCGCTGTCGCGCGCGCTGCCGCGGGACCGAACGTGACCTTACAGGGCAACTTTGACCCGCTATTGCTCACCACCGACGAGGCGACGATCACGCGTGAACTCGAGAAATCGCTCGCGGGATTTGACACGCATCACCGTTTTGTCGCGAATTTGGGCCACGGCATCACGCCTGACGCCGACCCCGCGCTGGTCGGTTTCCTCGTTGATCGCCTCAGAAAAAAATAGGCAAAAGAATTCAGCAATTTGTCGCTGAATACACTTGACAACACGGTCTTCTGCCGCTCTCTGGCGCCAGTTATGCACAAAATCGTCGCGTCAGAGAAAGGTGAGTACGTGCCCCCGCTGAAAGCCTTATGAAATAGCGTAACTCATTGAATTTACAAGACAATATTAATCCGCAAGAGAATCTAGCAGCCTCCCCACAACCGCAGTCAGACGGGGCTTTGCGCTCGTCAAGTGGGTTTAGTTCACATATTTATCCACAGGCGTTGGGGACGGCATTTTGACGGTGTCGGATCATTCGATTTCTAGCCATTCCGACGGTAAGCGAGCGCTCACGCGAGTCACCGTGGAAGTGCCTTTGGCCATTGGTCGTGCGCTCGATTACGTCGTTCCGAGCGATCTGGCGGTTGTCCCGCTTTCCTGTGTTGAGGTCACGGTGGGCGTGCGCTCACACGTCGGTGTGGTCACTGACGTCCAACCTGTCGACGCCGCAGAATGCACGAAGCTAAAGCCGGTGCGCCGCGTGATCTGCGGCGCGCTGCCGGAACCGCTATTCGAGTTGGCGCGGTTTGTCGCCGAGTATTACCAAGTCTCACTCGGCATGGCCTGCGGCCTGATCACGCCCGCCGACGTAGCGCCACCCGCCGAACCCGTTGCGTGGCGACTCACGGCAACGGGGCATGAAAACGCGCGAGCCATCCCGCCGCGCAACAAGTCGCAACACGCGCTCGCCGCCGCGTTGCAGCCCTCGCTCGCGGCCGTCCCACGGCAAAGCCTCTCGGCCACTCAGCGACGCACGTTGAACGAGTGGGTATCGGCAGGTTTTGTGGAGCCGGTGTTTGCGCTTGCGGCGACGGCCGCGTACGTCGCGCCCAACTTGCCACCGTTCACGCCAGCGCAGCGCGAAGCCGCACAAACGCTCGCCGAAACCCGCGACGCCTTCGCGGTGTCGCTGCTGCATGGCGTCACCGGGAGCGGCAAGACCGAGGTGTATCTCGATCTCGTCGCTTCGGTGCTCAATGCCGGCAAACAGGTGCTCCTGCTCGTACCCGAGATCAATCTCACGCCGCAACTCATCGACCGCGTGCTCGCGGCTTTGCCTGGCGTGGCGACCGCTGTGTTGCATTCAAAGCTCGCGGCGGGTGAGCGCAATCGCCAGTGGCATCGCGTGCATTCCGGCGCGGCGCGCCTCATCATCGGCACACGCCTCGCGGTGTTTGCGCCCGCAGCCGATCTTGGCCTCATCGTGATCGACGAAGAGCATGACGGCTCGTACAAGCAAAACGAATCGCCGCGTTAT
>JAKPSO010000600.1 GCA_029571495.1 Pseudomonadota bacterium | reverse complement strand
CCGAATGGCTGCCGGGCGATAAGCGCTTGATGAGCGGCACATCAAGCCACAGCGCACCCTGTGCCGGAAAGCGATCCAACTCGGCGACGTCATGCCGCATAAACGCCGCCGGGAAACGCTGAGTGCCATGTGTGGCCACTGCCGCGCTCGCCAATAGGTCGTTCGGCGGGGCGCTGGCATTAGTCTCTCCTGCGACCTGCACACGCAGCGCCACAGATTTTTCAAACGTGAGCACCACGAACTTGAAGCTGCGGTGAACGCCTTCAAAAATTTCCTTGCGATTTTCGAAGCAAAACAAACCCTGAATTTTCGTGTGCTCGAACAGTAAGTCGCGCAACCCTTTGGCACCGAGATCGGTGTAAACGCCGCTTGGAATCACAATTCCGCATTCGCCGCCCGGTCGTAGCAAATCAAACGCGCGCTCCACGAAGAGCTTGTAGAGATTCAGATCGCTGCCCGTTTTTTTCCCAGCGACGATTGCACTTTGGTGCTTGTATTCCGGTGCGGCTCGAAACCAGCCGCTCATGTGTGGAAAGCGGCTTTCGTAGCTCAGCCACGCATCGCGCACATCCGCCGTTTGCAGCAGCTTGCCTTGCTCCTTCTCGAACTCCTTGATGGTCATCTTGTTCTTGCTGACCACGTCGGAATATTCAGCAAAAAATTCTTTCGCCTGTGGCTTGAAAACCTCCCACGGCGGGTTGGCCAAAATGATGTCAAAACCACCCCGGCGCTGCACGATGTCGTCGAACACGTAGCCCCAGTGGAATGGCGTCTGCGCTGCAATGTCAGCAATCTCAATGCGCCGCTTGACAGGCTTGCCAAGGTCTTTCTTCTTGGCGTCCCACGTGGCTTGCTCAAACTTCACGCCGAGCGCTTCAAAGCGGTCGCGCAGCAGTTCGTTCATTACGCCGTTGGCGGTCTGCATCGCAGCGTCAATTTCGTCGCGGATTTGGCGCAAGTTCGCTTGCGGGCCAACGAATTTTGGGGTGGTGCGGTAAGTCTGCAGAAGCCGGTTTTTCTCCTCAAGCAGTCTTCGGTAAGGCGTTTTGAATAGATCGTCTTGTTTGTGATTGAACTCCTGCTCATCCACTCGCATGAAGCCGACCAATGAATTGCCGGGGATGATGTTGAAATCGATATTCGGTAGCGGCTCCAGATCAGCCACGTTTCGCACGGAGGCGACCATTGCGAGAAATAGCCGCAGCTTGGCGATTTCACACGCCTCTTCCATGATGTCAACGCCGTACAAATTGTCGGTGACGATGCAGCGCTTGATGTAGTAGCCGACGCTCGGGTGTTCACGCTGAATCTCGCGCAACCAGTTCTGCAAATCGCTGCTCGCGCCCAGCTCAGCGCGACCGACCACAGCGTAGTACACGTTGATCATGCACTTTAGCGCCGCGACGAGAAATGCGCCGGAACCCACCGCCGGGTCAAGGATGGTGATGCTGGGCAGCACTTCTTTCACGAGCTTCAACGCCACGTGCGTGTCCATGCGAGCGAGCAAGTCGGCGACGGTGGCGAATTTGATTTCTTTGAAACCAAGCTCCGGTACCGCCGGGGCGTAAACGCGCTCAAGAATGAGTTTGTGGATGCTGCGTTCGGCCAGATAGCCAGTGATTTCAGGGCGTGTGTAGTACGCGCCGAACGCTTTTTGGTTGATGTACTTTTCGAAGATGTAGCCGAGCACGTCGGGGTTGATTTCGTCGGAATCGCCGCCCGGTGTGTCGTCCAGATGCCAAGTGAAACTGGCGAAGAGATTGAAGATGCCCTCAAACGCGGCATCGGCGACGGTCAGCGTGGTGCCGACGCGCGGGTTGCGGTTCTCGTCGAGCTCCAGTTTGTGATGCAGAAACAAACCGCCGTTCAAATACGGAATGGTGCCGGTCAGCTTTCGGGCTGTGGCGCTGCGGTCCGCTTCCGGCTTGGCGAAGGCCTCGAAGAACAAGGCGTTGAGGAACTCGCCGAAGAATCGGCCGCTTCCACGCGCTTTGGTTTCAGTGAGTTTGGTGCGCAGGTAGTCAGCGTTGCCGCCGTCAAGAAACAACTTCTTCTGCATGAACCAAACGAACATTAAGCGGTTGAGCAATACACTGGCGTACCAGCGTTTGTCGCGCTCGTCGTCTATGCCTTTGATGTGGGCGAGCAGTTCGAGATGCTGCTGCTGGTAGGCGTTGAAGAACTTCTTGGTCGTCTTTTCAACGTCGAGCGCCGCCTGAATGCGGCGCGCGGCTTCGAGCACTGAAACGCGACCCGTTTCATCCAACTCGGAGAGTTCCACCACCATCGCTTGCAGTTTCGACGCAAACAAATCTACCGGCTGACCGCGGAAGTAGTCGTGTCGGCGGCTGATGAGTTTCGGTTTACCAGTGGTCGAATCTTTTTCGCGCTTCACCCAGTACCATTGGCTGTGCGAGGCTTTGTCCTTGCGATCCGTAAAGATCAGGACGTTTTCTGCGTGGGCACGCGCGATATTTCGCCAGACCTTTAGTCGCGTAGCTTCGTCAGGCCATTGGTCGTTCATGACGACTTGCAGCGCGACAACGCCGCCCAATTCGGCGACTGCGCGGTATTCGTAGACAGCTTCGTTTAGCGCTTCTTGTTGCCAGTCGCGATTGGCAGGAGCGTGGTTCCAGCCGAGTACGTCAACGAACAGCCGAGGGAAGTCGAATGCCGAGAGGTGCTTCTCGAAATTGACGAAATCGAGGCTTGCCATTTACGCGTCGCCCGGTAGGTTAAAGGTCATAACTTAAGGATATTTTCGGGCATTAATTAGCATTTTGCTAATTAAATCAAAGAGTTGCAATACGGTTGACGGGCATTAACAGGGCATTAAATAGGCTCATGGCGCCTACTTTTCGTTGTTTGAGGACATTTCTGCGAGCAGATAGTGCGAGCCGCGTTTCTCGCCTCGCTGAATCAAAATTCCATCTTGCACCATTTGGGCAAGACGTCGACTTGCTTGCTTAGCGGTAAGCCTACACAGGTCAACCACGTCTTCGCGCTTAATGCGCTCCTTTTGCCGAGCCAGGTTGCGGATGAGTTCAACCTGCTGCAGTCGATCAAACCCAACTTGCCGGGCGTATTCGATGGTTTGCCCAAGCGCTTTGTAGACCTGCGGACTCAGTGTGTATTGGCGACCGCGTCCGGTGCCGTGCGCTTGAATCAAGCCGCGCTCCAGCAGAGGCTCCAGTAAACGCCCCGCTTGCTGAGCGTTGCATTGAAGTTTCTCAGCCAACTCCGAAGCGCCTAGGCGACGCGCTTGCCGCAAAGCGGTCAGAATTACCAGTGTTTCCACTGGCAAATCGCCCTTTTGCCGCGCTTCTTCTTGTAGCACCATGCGAACAAAGGCTAAATCAGCGGCGGCCGTGCTAATGCTGAGTTTGACCAAATCGGGAATGGACTGTGAATAGTCGGGTTCAGGGCGACCAAAGCGCAACATACCCGAAAAAATCAGGTCTACTCCACGCCCTGTGCGATCTACCAGTCCGAGACGCTTGAACGCATCTGCCAGCGCGGGATTGCGGGGCCGTGGCTCTGTAGTTAGCAGGTTTTCTATCGTCACGCCCTCAACGAATCCACCGGGATTGCTGATGATGAGATCAATGTCCTGCCAGCACACGCGCACCGGACCGCGTCGCGCGTAGTCGCGGTGAACCAACGCATTGTTGATGGCCTCGCGCAGAGCGTCGACATCAACGCGGCTGATGCCGATGCGGAACAGGCCTTCGTTAAATTCCTGTTCGGTATTGACGCCACGCGACAGTAGGTCTAGCCACTCCACAATTTCAACCAGCGCTGCGCGAGAACTCTCGTTGACCTTTACGCGCGTGCCGCTGAGCACTTGAAACAGTACCTCGTGTGTGGGCACCAGCCGTTGCAGACTTGCCGTAGCCCCGATCAACAGCAAGCCGAGCAACGTCGGACGGCGAAGGCCATTGCGTGTGACGGTGAGCGAGAGCGCTCCATCAAGCTGCTCATCACTTAAGCCGATGAGCGATTTATCGCTGCGTGGGTTGGTGTTGATGATGCGTCGCAGCCGCTCACGCTGCAACACGTCAAAGTCGTCAAGCGTCGCGCCAGCCACTGGCTCGGACGACATGTCGATGAGCTGAAAGTCCGCCTGACGGCTTGCGTATTCATGAGGCAAAAACGGCACACACTCCGGCTGGCCATTGCCGCCGATGCGCCGCCGCTTTACTAGGCCGTCGGAGCGAGCTGTAATGGCAGCCGTCTGCGGCACACGTATTGCTGCAACGCGAAGCCCTGTTTGCTCAATGAGGTCAACCGTTATCGACAAAGCAGGAGCGGTTCGGTTGGCGATTAGCGCGGCGAGCGGTTGAATATCTTGCGGGCGCGCCGCGTGTAGCCCAGTCACCGTGCCGTCGTTCTCCACGCCCAAGTAAAGTGTGCCTCCGTGAGCGTTGGCCAAACATATCAAGGCTTCAATCAACTCGTCGTCACCGAGTTTGTCGCGGTCACTCTTAAACTCAACGACGAGTGTTTCGGATGTTGGGATGAGTGGGGCAGTCACAGACAGGTTCCCGCAATCAAGCCCATCGAGCAGACGACGCGCGGTTCGCGCAAATTAGCGTCTTCCTCCGCGTACGTTAGACGCCCTTCTTCACGCAGAGATTTCACGGCCTCGGAGAGTTCTTCGTCGTTCACGCCCGAACGCATCAAACGGGCGAGCAGATCGCTCGCCGTTTCGAGCAACGGGCGCTGATAGATGTCATCTAGCGCGCGCTCAAGCTCTTCATCGCGAAACAAGGTTTGACCCTGCAGCGTGGCATAGTGTTTTAGGCGCTCGTAACTGCGGCGACGTGGGCTAGACGGTCGACCCAAACCACCGCCGATGGCTCGGTCTTGACTCACGGCGAGCGCAAGGCCATTGGCAACGAGTTCGTGGTGATTCTCCGAGCGCGGTAGCGCTGGCGTACTCGCTTCGCACTCGGCGGCGCGCAGTACGGTGAACTGCGATTCAGTAATCGTTTTCCCGTCAGCGCCAACCCACGCGAGATGGTCGTTGCCTTCGGGTGATTTGACGTAAACGAGCGCACCCCCAGCAGCGGCATCGTCCCCCAGAAGCGGGAGCCTTGATGCGTCCATGGCGAAAGCTTTGGCGGAATACACAACCGGTGGCAGCGCCTCTACCGTGCGCGCAAGCTCTGGATTGTCCTGTGTTGCCTGTTTCCAGATTTGCCAAGCGTATGAGGCAAGATCGACCTCGTCGTCGTTGTCGTCGAGAACGCCCGATTGTTCGGTATAGAGATTACGAATTGTTTGCTCGGTCTCCTCGTCCTCGAAGAACGCCTCATCGGTGCCGACAACTTCGGCATTTTCTTTGAGGCGTTGTTGAATGCGACCACGCAGTTGGATCAAGCGCTCAACACCGTCGGCTGGAAGAAACGAATAGCAGTGGATCTCTTCCGACTTTTGCCCGATGCGGTCGACGCGGCCTGCGCGCTGAATGAGCCGAATGATCGCCCACGGCAAATCGAAATTCACTACGACGTGGCTATCTTGTAGGTTTTGCCCTTCCGACAAAACGTCGGTGCAAATCAGCACGCGAAGCTCTTCGCTCTTGCCCACATTCTTGTTGTTCGACTTCGGCGAAAATTTGCAGGCGAGCGCATACGGATCGACGCTGGCGCCGGTGGCGACTTCGAGGTTGGTGATGCCCAACGCACGAAGCCCTCGCCCCAAATAGCGCGCCGTATCGGCAAATTGCGTGAAGACGAGCACCTTTTCTTTGCCATGCGTCCGCGCGACGAGTTCGTGCAGCGCGTGAAGCTTTTTGTCTTTCGCCGCTAGCCACGGGCCATTTGCTCGTAGCAATTGAGTGAGTGCTTCGGTGTCAGCGGTGAGATGTTCCGCAAGCGACGGCTTGAACAACGATGGTCGAATCCACTTGAAACGTTTCTTGAATTCACCTGCATATCGTTTGTAGGCGTCTTTCGCGCGAGCCATGTCGTCAGGCAGTCCGTCTTCCGCTGCTACCTCGTCAACCATGCCATCTAACAAATCTTCAGTCTCGCCCTGCATGCCCTCGGTATCTTCGTCGAGGCGATCACCGTCAAGCAAGCTGGGGTCTTGGATGCCAATCGGCAGATCAAGGCCGTGCTCAATCGCGAACTGGTAGATTTGGTTGCGCAGAATGTGGCGGTCGATTGACTGCACAAACGAAGCGCCTGAAGATTCAAGCCGCTTGAACAGGTTGGTTCGACAAAATCCCATCAGGCGTTTGCCGGCTCGTCCCAGGTTTTCTATTTGTTTGCGCTCAGCCGCCGTTGCGGTTTTCTCGGCTTGTGGTTCGACGTAGAGTCCTAAGCCGTAACGAGGAACATGCAGCGCATTGATCTGATCGACTACTTCACTGGAATAGAGGCGGGCATACCGGTCGGAGGGATCAGTTTCGTCGACATCAAACTTGAGCGACCGTGGCAGGCGCGCAGGAAAGTATCGCTTCTCACCGTCTTGCCCTGCAATGAAGCGCCGCCCGGTCGAATCAGCTTCGGTGTAGTGCTGGATGATGAAGCTGCGTGTTCTGCGCACCATGTAGAGTCGAATCAGCTCGCGCCAATCGTCAAACTCGTCGCTTTTTTCAACAGCGAGAATTGAATTCACTTTGCATTGATGCTTGCGCTCAAACTCGGCCTCGGTCAGCCCCGTCTTGCGCATGAAGCGCTCAGGGCGAATGCCAATGTTTGCCTTCTCGTCAATAAACAAACGCAGCTGACTGGATAGGTCAGTCTTCGTTTTGTTATACGGCGTCGCCGTTAACAAAATGACTTTGGCGTCTACCAGCTTGATGTACTCAGAAATCGCTTTGTAGCGCCGGCCCTCGCGATTGCGAAGGTTATGACTTTCGTCGATCAGCACTAGGCGATACGCCTTCAAATCAGGCAGTTTCTTTGTCGCCTGAGAGATTGGAAGCACAGTTCCACGCAAACCGTACTCCGTGCGATAGCGTTCCCACATGGGCTCAAGATTCTTCGGGCAAATGATGAGCGTTTCATAGCCGAGATCGTCTTCGAACATTCGGGCTAAGGCCGTGGCCATCATTGTTTTGCCCAAGCCGACTACGTCGCCAATCATCACGCCGCCACGTCGATGCAAATGCCGCGCGGCAATTTTTACCGCACTCTTCTGGAACTCGAACAGGTCGCGCTCGAATCGCGCTGGTAGCCGAAACTGGCTCAGACCCGCGCGCGCCTCAGTGCTCAGGTGATAGGCGATGTTTAAGTAAATCTGATGCGGCGGAATGGGCTCTTCTCTCGCCCAGCTCGTTTCAATAATCTCGGCGAGATCCAGCGACACATCAAGCGCCCAGCGTTCATTCCAACGCGCGTCGAACCACTGCGAGAGCTTGTCCGTGGCCTGATGATCGAGCACATCGACGTTCAATTCGCCTTGCTTCGACAGCCCATGTAGCGTCAAATTGCTGCTGCCAACAAACCCTGTGACAGGGTTGTTCACATCATCGCGGAAAAGCAAGTAAAGCTTTGCGTGGAGAGAGTACGGTAGGAACAATTTGACGATTACTCGCCCTGCGCGAAGCTGATGCGCGAATTGGCGCAGGCCCGCTTCGTCTTTGCCTGTGGGAATGCCGAGCGTGATTTGTTCGCGCAGGTGTGTCGCGAATTTCTGTTTGATAAGCGTCGCGCGTGCGTTGTCTATCAAACCCGCGACCGACGTCTGCTTTGCAAGGCTATACAGCTCGCGAATTTCTTCGTGCGGCGGACGCTGCATGCCCACCAACACGCGACAAACTTGACCTAGTTCCGGTTGCCACGGAGCAACCAAATCCTCGATGGATTGCCATCCGCGCAGATTGAGGTAGCCGACGCAAAAATCGGCGCGATGAGACACCTGCATCGTTGCGCGCAACGTAGGCAAAAGGTGTTCATCAATATTGTCAAAAATTCGTGGCATGTGCGAGAGCCTGCGGGGCGTTGCGGTAGTCACGAAAATGACTGCCGCAAGAGTTCTCGCGCAAGCATGTGGTTATGCCTGCAATGTAAAGTATTCTGGTCCGATCGAATCTGAAAAGTGCGAGTCGCGCCACAGAATCGATGGCAACGATTGATGTCGCGCCACCTTTCCTCTACGGTGTGAGTATCGGGCACTAAGCCTGCAAAACCCCGCGTCGAATTTGATCGAGTTCGATCGATTCGAAGAGTGCGCGGAAGTTGCCTTC
>JAKPSO010000592.1 GCA_029571495.1 Pseudomonadota bacterium | reverse complement strand
CGCTCTACCAACTGAGCTAAGCACCCATTCTCGCTAAACCCGAGAGCCTACCGAGACGGTCCGCTGAAGTGATTTGCTATTGCTAACAATCCATCAGCGAAGCCTGCTAGTTTATCGCATCTTTCAATGCTTTGCCAGCGCGGAACTTTGGAACCTTAGCGGCTTTGATTTTGATCGCAGCGCCAGTGCGTGGGTTACGGCCAGTGCGCGCTGTGCGCTTGCCAACGTAGAAGCTACCGAAGCCGACGAGCGTGACGACGTCACCCTTCTTCAGCGCGACAGAGATCGCTTTGATTGCTCCGTCGAGTGCGCGCGTTGCGGCGGCCTTCGAAACGTCTGCGCTCTTCGCGATGCTCTCGATCAGTTCTGCCTTGTTCATATTTTTTTGTCCCCTTTCACCAATGGTTTGGACTTCAACGATTTTTCACTCCGTGCTACGCCCATTCAGGCGCGCCGAAGCAGGTTGGAAAACGTAGGGCGCGAGTCTACTACGAAACCGCGCGAACGGCCTTGTGAATGCGCTTGTCAGTGCTTAACAACCGCCTCTGAAGCGGCTGCCGGATCCTTCGCCGCCGTCACTGGCAGCGCAGCATCATCAGGCAACGGCACGGGTGCATGCTCCAACGCGAGCGCAAGCACCTCATCGATCCATTTCACTGGGCGAATTTCAAGAACATTCTTAACATTGTCGGGTATCTCCGCGAGATCCTTAACGTTCTGTTCAGGAATCAATACCGTGGTCAGGCCGCCGCGTTGTGCGGCGAGTAATTTCTCTTTCAGACCGCCGATTGGCAACACCTCTCCACGTAGCGTGATTTCGCCCGTCATGCCCACTGTTGCACGTACCGGAATGCCCGTCAGTGTCGACACAATCGCAGTTGCGATTGCGATACCAGCGCTAGGGCCGTCTTTGGGAACCGCGCCTTCAGGGAAGTGAAGGTGCAAGTCGTTCTTTTCGTAGAAGTCCGCCTTGATGCCGAGTTTCTTCGCGCGAGCTCGCACGACCGACACGGCAGCAGCGACCGATTCTTGCATCACGTCGCCCAATTTGCCGGTGTGTTTGACACCGCCCTTGCCAGGCAACGCAACAGCCTCCACCGTGAGCAAATCGCCACCGACCTCGGTCCATGCCAAGCCATTGACCTGTCCGACTTGGTTCACGTTTTCTGCGATACCAAACGTGTACTTACGGACACCGAGATATTCGGCCAAATTCTCAGCAGAGATGACAGCCGTCGACTTGTCTTTGTGTGTGAGGATTTTCTTGATCGTCTTACGGCAAAGCTTGGAAATCTCGCGTTCGAGACCGCGCACACCCGCTTCACGCGTGTAATAGCGCACGATGTCACGAATCGCGTCTTCGCGTACATCAATTTCGCCCGCCTTCACGCCGTTGTTCGAAATCTGCTTTGGCAGCAGATATTTCTGTGCAATGTTGACTTTTTCGTCCTCGGTGTACCCCGACAGGCGAATAATCTCCATTCGGTCCAGCAGCGGAGCCGGCAAGTTGTAGCTATTCGCTGTTGCAACAAACATCACGTCGGATAAGTCAAAATCGACTTCAACATAATGATCAGCAAACGTGTGATTCTGCTCGGGGTCGAGCACTTCGAGCAAGGCGGAAGCCGGATCGCCGCGGAAGTCCTGACCCATCTTGTCGATTTCGTCGAGCAGGAACAATGGATTGCGCACACCGACCTTCGAGAGGTTGGTCAGTACTTTTCCCGGCAATGAGCCGATGTATGTACGGCGGTGGCCACGGATTTCCGATTCGTCACGCACTCCACCGAGCGACATGCGAACAAACTTACGATTGGTCGCACGGGCGATCGATTGCCCCAGCGAGGTCTTACCTACGCCGGGAGGGCCCACCAGGCAGAGGATCGGGGCTTTGACCTTGTCGACGCGCTGATGCACGGCGAGGTACTCGGTAATGCGTTCTTTGACTTTTTCAAGGCCGTAGTGATCTGCTTCGAGGATCTCGATGGCCTTTGAAAGGTCTTTCGAAACCTTGCTCTTCTTCTTCCAAGGCAAGCCCACCAGCACGTCGAGGTAGTTGCGCACGACCGTCGCTTCAGCCGACATCGGCGACATCATTTTGAGTTTCTTGAGCTCGGCTTCGGCCTTTTCAAGCGCCTCTTTGCTCATGCCTGCCGCTTTGATCTTCTTCTGGAGCTCGTCGATCTCGGCTTGGTCTTCACCGTCGCCGAGCTCTTTCTGGATAGCCTTTACCTGCTCGTTCAGGTAATACTCACGCTGACTCTTCTCCATCTGGCGCTTCACGCGACCACGAATGCGTTTCTCAACTTGGAGAATGTCAATCTCTGCCTCAATGAGGCCCATCAGATGCTCAATGCGCTTGGCCACCGAGGGCACCTCGAGCACCTCTTGTTTTTGCTCAAGCTTCAGCGGCAGATGCGCTGCGATGGAGTCAGCGAGACGACCACCGTCATCAATGCCCGCCATCGAAGCCAAAATTTCGGCGGGAATCTTCTTGTTCAGTTTTACGAACTGATCAAAGTTCGCGAGCAGCGCACGGCGTAGCGCTTCAACTTCGGCGGCACCGTCGTCGTTCGATGGAATCGGGCGTGCCTCTCCGGAGAAGAACTCGCCATTGTTAGTGAGCGCCGTGAGAAGCGCGCGGTGCAAACCTTCGACGAGCACCTTGACGGTGCCGTCTGGCAGCTTCAGCATTTGCAAAACTGTCGCGACGCAACCTGTTTCGTACAAGTCTTCCGGCGTCGGGTCATCCTTTGCTGCGGACTTCTGCGCCACGAGCAGGATGTGCTTACCGCTTTCCATGGCCACTTCGAGAGCCTTAATGGACTTCGGACGACCCACAAAAAGCGGAATCACCATATGCGGGAAAACGACGACGTCGCGCAGCGGCAGCAGAGGATACGTCAGCGTTTCGCCGACGTTTTCACCGTCGTTTTCGGGGAGGTTCGTATCAGACATAGCGAACTTTCTTTCTTCGCGCGAACCACGCGTGCAGTCAACGAGTGGATCAGGCCACTTTGCTTGGTTCGCTGTAAATCAATAGAGGGCGTGCATCGTTTTCAATCGTAGACTCGTCGATGACAACGCGTTGCAGATTAGTGAGCGACGGTAAGTCGTACATGATGTCGAGTAGCAGAGATTCAACTATCGACCGCAAACCACGCGCGCCGGTACGACGTTTAATCGCGCGCCGAGCGATGGCCGCAAGTGCGCTTTCGCGCACTTCGAGCTCGACGTTTTCCAGCCGGAACATTTTCTGGTACTGCTTCACCAAGGCATTTTTTGGACGCACCAAAATTTCGATCAATGCCGCTTCGTTGAGCTCGTCAAGCGTTGCCACGACCGGCAAGCGGCCAACCAGCTCAGGGATCAGACCAAACCGAATCAAGTCATCTGGTTCGGTGTCGCGAAGAAGCGCGCTGATCGTGCTGCGATCATCTGGCGACACAACTTCCGCGCCGAAGCCAATTCCAGTTTTCGCAGATCGTTGCCGAATAATGCGATCAAGCCCTTCGAAAGCGCCGCCCACAATAAACAAAATGTTCGCGGTGTTAACCGTCACAAACTCTTGGTTCGGGTGCTTGCGCCCGCCCTGTGGAGGTACAGACGCGTTCGTGCCTTCGATCAGCTTGAGCAACGCCTGTTGCACGCCTTCGCCCGACACGTCACGAGTGATCGACGGGTTTTCTCCCTTGCGCGAAATCTTGTCGATTTCGTCGATGTAAACGATCCCTCGCTGCGCACGCTCAACGTCGTAATCGCAAGTTTGCAGCAACTTCTGAATAATGTTTTCAACGTCTTCACCGACGTACCCAGCTTCTGTTAGGGTCGTTGCGTCCGCGATGACAAATGGCACATCAAGCAGCCGTGCGAGCGTCTGCGCAAGCAAGGTCTTGCCTGAACCGGTTGGGCCTACGACGAGGATATTGCTCTTCGCCAGCTCAACGTCGTTGTCTTTAAGATTGGAGTCGATCCGCTTAAAGTGGTTGTACACCGCGACAGACAGGATCTTCTTCGCGTGGTCTTGCCCGATTACGTACTGATCAAGCTTCTCGCGAATCTCATGCGGCGTCGGCAGTCGCTTGGCGCCGGGACGTTCAGCCGTATCGGCCTGAACTTCTTCTTTGATGATGTCGTTGCAAAGGTCAATGCACTCGTCGCAGATGAACACAGACGGGCCCGCAATGAGTTTGCGTACCTCATGCTGGCTCTTGCCGCAAAACGAACAGTAGAGGAGCTTGTCGCTCGATGACTTTTCGGCCATAAAACTTGTTGGTCCAATGTGACCTGCGCGTGTTCAACGCAGTGTAGCGCTTTGCAGCACTAGGCGCAGACCAGCGTGCGCTTCGGCCGGAAAAATTAAGAAATCACGTAAGGGTGTTGCGAGGATGTCACTTCCCCGCGACGCATGCGGTGTTACGCCGCTGGTGCGGGTTCTGATCGCGAGGAGAGAACGCGATCAACCATACCAAACGCGAGCGCCTCTTCCGCCGTCATGAAGTTATCGCGATCAGACGCGGGTTCAACTTCCGACAGCGGACGGCCCGTAAAGTCAGCCATATGCTTGTTGTAGCGCTGTTTCAGGCGCACGATATAGCTAGCGTGGCGCTCGATGTCAGACACCTGCCCAGAGAAACCGCCGGAGGGTTGATGAATCATCACCGTCGAGTTGGGCAGCGCGAATCGTTTGCCTTTAGTACCTGCCGCGAGGAGGAACGCACCCATTGAGGCGGCCATCCCGATACACATCGTGCTCACGTCAGGTTTGATGAAACGCATCGTGTCAAAGATCGCCATACCGGCCGAGACCGATCCGCCGGGCGAGTTGATGTAGAAGCTGATGTCTTTTTCGGGGTTCTCCGATTCAAGAAACAACAGCTGTGCCACGATCAAGTTCGCCGTCTCGTCCGTGACCGGGCCGACAAGAAAAATAATGCGCTCTTTGAGGAGGCGCGAGTAGATGTCGAACGCGCGCTCACCGCGACCACTCTGTTCGATGACCATAGGGACGAGCCCAAGCCCTTGCGGGCCACCGGCGAACGGGCTGGATTGAACCGCGGACTGCGCGAAGGGAGAGGTCCACTGAGTCATGATCGGTCTTCCTGATCTTTCTGGAAATTCGCAGCCAGAAAGCCCGGCCACACTACACGTAATTATGGTGACACGCGCGCCAAATTCAATGGCGCACTGCATTCACACCAACGTTACGCGGCCTGCTGCCCGATCAGCTCGGAGAAAGGCAGCGTCTTGTCGGTGACTTTAGCGGCCTTAAGGACGTGATCGACGACGTTTTGTTCGAGCGCGATGGCTTCGAATTCAGACAGGCGATTCTGATCTTGGTAATACCAAGCAACCACTTGTTCTGGCTTTTCGTAACTTTGTGCTTGCTCATTGAGCAACGCACGAACCTGCTGCGGCGTGGCTTGCAGATTGTGCAAACGCACCAATTCGCCGACGATCAATCCCATCGCGACGCGCTCTGTTGCACCGGGCTCGAAGGTCGACGGAGACATCTGCGCGGCTTCACCCGTTGCGCCACGCGACTTCATTTCTTCTGTCGCCGACTGCGCCATGCGCTCGGCTTCCGCAGCAACCAGTGCTTTTGGAATTTCGAGCGAAGCTTGCTTACGCAGGCCCGCGAAGACTTGATCACGAACGCTTTGGAACACGCGGCGCTTGCGCTCAAGTTCCAAATTGCCGCGGACTTCGGTCTTCAATGCGTCGACGCTGCCGCCGGAAATGCCGAAGGCCTTTGCGAATTCCGCGTCAACTTCGGGAAGAATCGGCTTCGAAACGTCTTTCGCCGTGAGCGTGAATTTGGCGGTCTTACCAGCCACGTCTTTGCCGAAGTAATCAGCCGGGAAGGTTAGATCGAAATTGGTCGATTCGCCTTTCTTGAGACCGCGCGCAGCCGCCTCAAACTCAGGCAGCATGCGGCGCTCGCCGAGCACCATGCCGAAGTCTTTGGCTGACCCGCCATCGAAGGCAACGCCGTCAATTTCGCCGACAAAGTCGACGATCAGGCGGTCGCCGTCTTCGCTTGCGCCATCTTTCGATTCGTAACGTACGCGTTGCTTACGAAGCGTTTCGATCGTGCGATCAACGTCTTCGTCTTTGATTTCGACGACCGGGCGATCAATGGCGAGCGAGCCGAGATCGGCGAAAGTAATTTCCGGGAAGATTTCGAAGGTCGCTGTGAACTCGAAGTTGTCGGCGTTGGCGGCGTCAGCTTTGGGTTCGATGCGCGGATAGCCCGCCACGCGAAGCTTGTTTTCTTCGACCACCGAGCCAAAACTCTTGTTGACTTCATCCGACAACACTTCCGAGCGCACCTGCGGACCGTATGTCGACGCGACCATTTTCACGGGCACCTTGCCAGGGCGGAAGCCCGACATTTTTACAGTACGCGCCAGGCGCTTGATGCGGGTTTCAGTTTCCGACGCGATGGCAGCGACTGGAATGCTCATTGTGAAGCGGCGCTCAAGCGCGCTGAGTTGCTCGATCTGCGTGGACATGTCTTTCTTTCCATCGGAACGCTATGTGTGCGTTCACTCAAAGTTAGCTAACAAAGCACATAGCAACGCCCAACGCTGCCGAACCTGTCGATAGCTCGACAAGGCAGCGCCCTTGCGACCACTTGTTCAATGTCACTCGGGAGGGCATGCTAAAGATGACCTGGTGCGAATGGAGGGACTCGAACCCACACACCTTGCGGCGCTGGAACCTAAATCCAGTGCGTCTACCAATTCCGCCACATTCGCGTAACCCACTATTATAGCGGCCTCGACTTTGTACTGCGCGACCACCCGATGGCTGTTGATCAGCACTACGAAAACTTTCCGGTCGCGTCTCTTTTGGTTCCACGAGGCATTCGCGGCCACGTCGCTGCGATCTATCGTTTCGCGAGGCATGCGGACGACGTCGCTGATGAAGGCGATGCCACGCCGGCGGCGCGCATGGCGGCGTTGGATAGCCTCGACGTTGACGTGCAAAGGCTGTTCAACGGTGAGCGCCCACTCGCACCGACGGTTTCGGGGCTTACTTCTGTACGCGACGCGAACATCACCGGTGTTTCCGAGCTGCCGTTTCGAGCGTTGCTCTCCGCGTTTCGACAGGACGTCCACACGCATCGCTACGAAAGCTACGACCAGCTGCTTGATTACTGCGCACGTTCCGCCAACCCTGTCGGGAGACTGATGCTGGCTCTGGTTGCCGTGCAGCACCCCGACGCAGCTCGGCAAAGTGACGCGATTTGCACGGCGCTGCAACTCATCAACTTCTGGCAGGACGCCGGGCTCGATGCCAGCCGGGGACGAATTTACGTGCCGCTCGAGGACTTCAAGCAATTTGCTGTCACCTCGGAATCGTTCCCGTCGTTTCCGCTGCATCAGGCGTTGATGCAGTTCCAGTGCGATCGTACAGAGGCGTTGATGCGATCTGGCGTCGGTTTGCTCAACCATTTGTCGGGACGATTTCGCGTTGAAATCGCGTTTACGATCGCGGGAGGGTTACGTATCCTCGAAAAAATTGCGGCGAATAACTTCGACGTCCGACTGCGGCCCACGCTTCGCTGGTACGATTTGCCAAGACTCATCTACCTTGCAACAAGCGCGTGGCTTGACGCGCGTCGCCTTTCGACATGACTCCAGACGAATACTGTCAGAACACCGCCGCCCAGTCGGGGTCAAGTTTTTACTACGCGTTCAGATTTTTGCCAGACGCGCGACGCAGGGCAATAACGGCGTTCTACGCGTTCTGCCGCGAAGTGGACAACGTTGTCGACGAAGTCGCCGACCCCTCTGTTGCGAAGATGAAGTTGTCGTTTTGGCGACGAGAAGTCGACGGATTGTTTGCCGGAGAGCCGCAGCATCCTGTGATGCAAGCTTTGGCACCTCACGTCGAATCAATGCGGCTTCCGCAGAGTGCGTTGCATACCGTCATAGATGGCATGCAGCAGGATCTCGAAAAGACACGCTATCTGAGTTTTGATGAGTTGGAGCAGTATTGCTACAAGGTGGCGGGCGTCGTGGGAGAAGTGAGCGCCCGAATTTTCGGGATGACAACGCCTGAAAATCCTGCGACGCTGTCCTACGCGCGCGCGATGGGCGAAGCGCTGCAGCTCACAAACATCATCCGCGATGTCGGTGAGGACGCGCGACGCGGACGAATCTATTTGCCACAAGAAGATATGCAAAAGTTCGGCGTGTCCGCCAGTGCGATCCTGCGCTGTGACCCAAAGGCGAGTGGTGACTTTCAGGCGCTCATGACACATCAGTACACACGCGCCGTCGCCGCTTACGAGCGAGCGCACAACACGCTTCCGTCGGAGGACCGACGCGCACAGCGAGCAGGCCTCGCCATGGGCGCCATCTACCGCGCGCTGCTCGAAGAGATTCGGCGAGATGGTTTCCGCGTCCTAGAGCATCGCGTAGCCCTCACACCAATCCGCAAGCTTTGGCTGGCTTGGAAAACTGTCGCTTTCGCATGAACTCTGTCGCGGTTATCGGCGCAGGTTGGTCGGGAGTCACCGCGGCGCTCAAACTGTCTCGTGCGGGATTGAAGGTCACTCTCTTTGAAGCGGCTCGTATTGCGGGCGGTCGGGCGCGGCGCGTCGAGCGCGATGGTCGCGTTATCGACAACGGTCAGCATTTACTACTCGGGGCGTATGAAAGAACGCTTTCGACTATTCGTAGCGTGCATCCGGCGGGCAACATTCCCTTGGTAACGCTGCCTCTTGTACTTGAAAGCGCGCCGGACACAGCCTTGCCGCTCCAATTGCAAACGCCAAACATTCGTGAACCTCTCAATTTGTTGATCGGGTTACTCACGGCGAAGGGCCTCTCGGGCACCGAAAAAGGCGCAACCATTTATTGGGCCTCACGGACGCTGAACGGCGGCACAGTCGACGCAAGCTTGACCGTGTCAGCGCTGATCGCCAGTCAGCCGATAAAAATTCGCGCCCTAATGTGGGAACCGCTATGCATCGCAGCGCTCAACACGCCGCCTGAAACTGCGTCCGCCGCAGTGTTCGTTGAAGTGCTTCGCAGGACGTTTTCTGGAACCCGCAATGCGAGTCAAATGCTCATTCCAGAGTCGGATTTGACGACGCTCCTACCCGAACCCGCACTGGCGGAGGTCGTTGCAAACGGCGGCGAAGTGTTTCTCGGTAGCGCCGTAGTCAACGTGCGCGAGATGCAGAGACGCGTCAGTGTTGCGCTGCGCGAGGGTTCGAAAGATTTCGATGCCGTCATCGTCGCGGTAGCGCCGCAGCATGTACCTCGTCTGCTCGCCGACGAGGCGTCCACTGCCGCTGTGGTTGCAGCGCTGGAATGCGTGACGTACGAACCGATCACCACACTCTACTTTGAGTTCAGCTACGCGGCCCCCTCTCCCCACGAAGGCTCACCCATGCGCATGCTTGATGGCGAACCAGGCCAATGGCTATTTTGGTCGCGGAGAATCGACGGAAGCTGGCGCGCGGGAATAGTGATCAGCGCTCACCGACGCACTGACGACGAAACGGCGCTAGTTGATGCCGCATTGCTGCAGTTGTCGCGCAGCTACCGACTGCCACGTCCGAGATGGCAGTTCGTAATTACCGAAAAGCGCGCGACCTATGCGTGCACTCCGAAGCAAACCGCGCTGCTAAGTTCGCTGCCGAAGCGTGTCGGAGATATCCACTTCGCTGGCGACTGGTGCTGCCCAGAATTACCTGCCACTATCGAAGCCGCCGTAATAGCAGGCGAACGCGCCGCGGACGCCGTTCTCAATGGAAAGTAGTATGACCGCTGACAGCAAGCACGTTTTCACTTATGGA
>JAKPSO010000980.1 GCA_029571495.1 Pseudomonadota bacterium | reverse complement strand
AAAAAACGGCGCGCCGAGAATCTCGAGCGCCGTGAACCCCACGAACGGCGTGAAGGGCATGCCTGCCAGCGCGAGTGAGAGCAGTCGGCCGGTGCCGCCTAGGAAAATCATGAGCCACAGCGCGCGAAAGAGCGTGGTTTCGCGTTCTATGCGCGGTACTGTCCACGCAGCAGCGAGGCCAACGCCGAGCCATACGCCGGAGTAGAAGCGCAGGTTGCTGTCGAGCGTCGCATCGCGTGGCAGATGGAGCGAGGCGTAGAGCGGGTCGCTGAGACCTGTGAGTCCGATGAGGCCGGTGATGATGGGCACCAGCGCTAGGATCGCGGTGGCGATTTGCAGGTTTCGCTTGTTCATCGCGTTCCGATATTTGTGTTCATGGTTCGACTTGCCTTTAGTCCTGAGCTCGTCGAAGGGTCACCACGAACGGGGACTAAAGCCTGCCCGCATTTGCCGCGCGCTGGACCATGCTGCGCGCGATGATGCGGTGAAACGGTTTGACGACGAACATGTACGCGCGACCCAATGCGTTGTGTGTTTCCACTGCCGTCGACACGGTCACGGTTTGCGCGCCCGTGTCGCCATCGCCCGCGCGCAGCACCGAGATGCGAAAGTTCAAATGCGAATCGTCTTCTCCAATGATGACCTCGTTCGGGTGCCTTTGTTGCACTTTGAAAATGCCGCGCTGCTGTTCACCCGATCGCATGTCGGAGTGCTTGAGGCCCACGGCTTTCGCGAACACGCCGCGCGCTTTCATGAGCGTGCCGACCCACGCGGGACTGTGCCCGAAGATGGCAAGCGCGGCTTCTTCCGCGCTGATCGCGGGGTTGACGACGGCGACTTCGTAGGCGTCCGCGAAGGTCACGCGCTTGAATGATTCGAGGAGCTTGCTGGCTTCCGGGACTGGAACTTTGACGACGCGGTTCATGATCGCGATTTCCTTGTATTGAGCGCGGAGCGTGTTGCCTCGGCGAACGCCTGAATAATCTTTACAGGCGAAAGATTAAACGCATTCTTCCATCACAATCCTTCTCATGTCAAGATAGCGCTATGAAACCGCGTTTTCCCGCCGCTACTGCCGAGACGAAGACTACAAGCCCGTCGCCAGCGAAGCCGAAGGCCCCGCGCAAAGCGAAAGTCGTGAAGCCGTATCACCACGGTAACCTGCGCGAGACGCTTCTCGTAGCCGCCGACACGGTGCTCGCGAAGAAGGGCGCGGCCGGGCTCACGCTGCGTGACGTGGCGCGCGCGGCCGGGGTGTCACATGCAGCGCCGTACCATCACTTTGCGAGCCTCGACGCTTTGCTCGCGGCGGTCGCGACACGAGGGTTTGATCGCCTGTCCGAGGCAATGGCGCCGACCGTTGCGGTGGCCGACACCAAGGAGCGTTTGCTACAAATCGGTGAGGCATATGTGCGCTGCGCGCTGGAAAATCCCGCGCAATTTCGAGTGATGTTCGGGCCGCTGTGCGTTCGCAAGGCGGAGTTTCCGGAGATGAACGCAGCGTCAGGCCGTGCCTTCGGGATGCTTCTCGCAGCGGCGTGTGCGCATGACGCCGCGCACGGGCCGGAAATCGCGCTGACCGGCTGGAGCTTGTCGCACGGCCTCGCAAATTTGATCCTCGACGGCGTGATTGATCAGCTGCCGCTCAAAGATCTGGACGTCGCGACGCTTCCGCGCCGACTGGTCGAGCGCGCGCTCGCAGCGCCCACAACGAAGCGTTCACGCACGTAACAGCTTTGCAGCGCTACGCACCGTATTACGGTCGTTTCGCTTCGTTTTTGTCGTACCTTGACTTCGTTAATAATGACGGTGGAAGCGCTGCACTGCGGCCGCTAGAGCGATAAAGCTGTAACTCAAACGGTGTCGTTCGCTCGCGTGATCACGCGTCCGCGTCGCTGCAGCATGCGCATAATCTTTTCACGTCTCGCGCCGCGCGCGCCTCCCCCCAAGGCTCTCCATGAAACTCAAAGATCCCCTTCTTTTCCGCCAGCAGGCCTACATTAACGGCGCATGGTGCGACGCCGATTCGGGCAAAACCTTCGGCGTCGACAACCCGGCGACGGGGGAAATCATTGGACAAGTGCCCGACATGGGCGCCGCTGAGACGCAGCGCGCGATTGACGCGGCGAACGCTGCGCTCCCGGCGTGGAGCAAGATGAGCGCGAAGGCGCGCTCGGCGATCTTGCGCAAGTGGTTTGATCTCATCATGGCGAACGCCGACGATCTCGCGAGCCTCATGGTGCTTGAACAAGGCAAACCGTTTGCCGAAGCAAAGGGCGAAGTGGCGTACGGCGCGAGTTTCGTGGAATGGTTCGCGGAGGAGGGCAAGCGCGCGTACGGTGACGTAATTCCGACGCAATCGGCGGATCGGCGCTTCGTGGTGATCAAGCAACCGATCGGCGTGTGCGCCGCGATCACGCCGTGGAATTTTCCGATCGCGATGATCACGCGCAAATGCGCGCCGGGCCTCGCGGTCGGTTGCACGTTTGTGGTGAAGCCTGCGGAGCAAACGCCGTATTGCGCGCTCGCGCTCATGGCGCTCGCAGAGCAGGCGGGCATGCCCAAAGGTGTGTTCAACATCATCACCTGCGACGCCGCAAAAGCGCCAGAAGTCGGCAAAGTGCTCTGCGCGTCGCCCGTCGTGAAGAAAGTGACGTTCACCGGCTCCACCGAAGTCGGCCGCATCCTCATGCGCCAAAGCGCGGACACCGTGAAGAAGATGGGCTTAGAGCTCGGCGGTAACGCGAGCTTCATCGTGTTTGACGACGCCGACATTGACGCCGCCGTCGAAGGCGCGATGGCTTCAAAGTATCGCAACACAGGGCAGACCTGTGTGTGCGCCAATCGCATTTACGTGCAAGACAGCGTGTACGACGCGTTCGCCGCAAAGCTCACGGCGAAAGTGCAACAAATGAAAGTCGGGCAGGGCTTCGAAGATGGCGTCTCGCAAGGGCCGTTGATCGATGCGCAGGCGCTTAAGAAAGTGCAAGAACACGTCGCCGACGCCGTGAGCAAGGGCGCAACCGTGTTGACTGGCGGCAAAGGGCACGCCAAGGGCGGACAGTTCTTTGAGCCGACTGTGCTCGCCAACGTGACGCCCGCGATGCGTGTTTCGGTGGAAGAAACGTTTGGGCCGGTCGCGCCGCTGTTCCGCTTCAAAACCGAAGACGAAGTGATCGCGCTGGCGAACGCGTCCGAGTTCGGCCTCGCGAGCTATTTCTACGCACGTGACATCGGCCGTGTGTGGCGCGTCGCCGAAGCGTTGGAGGTCGGCTTAGTCGGCGTGAACGCGGGCGTGATCGCCAACGAAGTCGTGCCATTCGGTGGCGTAAAACAATCCGGCCTCGGTCGCGAAGGTTCGAAGTACGGCGTCGACGATTACCTTGAGATTAAGTACATCTGTATGGGCGGGATTTAGTGACTAGTCCTTGGAATGGGAGTCGCGACTACCGTCTTCAAGGTGTGCGCGCAAGCAGGAACACGCCGCGATCAGCGGCGCTGGTCCCTAACACCACCGCATTGAAAGCCGCTACTTGCGAATCTATTGCCGGTGAAATGCGATCTATCGGTGCAATGTTGGCCTTACGGATCAAATTCTCGTTTGCCTGTACTGACACGGACGTGCCGTCAACGGTCACCCGTGAAAGGTTGTATATGCCAGCCAAACTTCCGCAGTACGAATTTGATGCTGCAACGGCACCAGGGGCAATCGCTCCAAAATCAACTGTGAACGGCGGGTAGTTTGCCGGACTGACGTTTTGCGGGATGGACGCCTCGATCAGCGCCGTCGTCGTTAGCGCGGTGTCGTTCCGTGAGGCATTTAACAAACGAATCGCATAACAACTACCCGTGCCGTTTTGAATCGGCGCGAACTGTCCGGGCAGTACGTGAGCGGAAACACCACCAGTCGCGGTATCGCGCAAGATGACATCGTAGCGTCCACCAGCGGCGGACGTGACGCTTACGTTGCCGACCAATTCCGGCGATTCGGCTGTCCGGTACGAGATGCTCGTGGTCGTAGGTCGAAGCGCAAAACCATCGTAGTATTCGTACGGATTCAGTGAAACGAAAGGCCCATAGTCATCTTTTGCGGCCCTCCAAACTACTCGACGCGAGGAGAAGTTTGTCACGCGCAACGCGCTCCGTTCATCTAGCAGCACCATTGTTGCCGGCAGAGCACCACCATAAAGCTTCAGGCCCTGCGCGCTAGTTTTAGCGTTGATCTCGAATCTCCCAGATAGAAATGCGCCGTCAGGTAGTCTGATAACAGTTGAGCGAAACATCACACCGTCGAGGCCAACTGCGCGTATGCGAAACCCACTGGCGGGAACTCGAATACCGGTAATGAAATTGCGAGGAGTAGACACGTCAATAGCGTAGCTGGCGAGTTGTTGATCGCTTTCGTCTGGCGTCGTAATTTCAATACTTGTCGCCGGCAGCCCACTCGGCGGCAAAAATTGCGAATCGATCGTCAACAAAGAGATCTCCGCTTCGCCGGGCCCTAGCGCGCTGGGAGGTCGATCAACTTCGGCGTTCCAGCAGGGATCAGCGACTAAGGACACTCGCGAACCCGCGACGAAATTTACGGTGTCGCTGCCCGCGTTGTTACAACTTGGCTGGTTTTGTGGCAAGGCTGGCAGGACATGTAAACCTGCAGGCACGTCCACATATTCGGTTACACCGAAAGTTGTCAGACTAGGTAGATTTACGCCCGCGAGTTGCAAGCCGACGAGCGGGCGGGGGCCATTGAGACCAGCCGCAATAGGTTGGCCATGTCGCTCGAGATAGGCCGCGTAAACAGCGTTAGCGCCCGTCTGCACAAGTCGTACTTTGGCGGTCGGCGCGGTTGCTTTGCCGTCGCTTCCGCCGCACGAAGTGAGGATGGGAAGAAACAGGATTGACGCTGCAAGTAGCGCTCTGCTTACCGATGACCCTAGCATGGTGGCTCCGAATGTGATTCCCGTGCCGATAATAGCTGGAGTAGCTAACACTCGTCTTGGACGTCGTTGGTGACGCCTCGGCCGCGAAGGCTCGAAATACGGCGTCGACGATTACCCCGAAATTAGGTACATCTGTATGAGCGGAATTTGACGCACGCGCTGTCAGATTTCGCGCTGCGAGCTATCCAGCCGTTGCGGGCCCGTAGCCCTGACTATGTAGTCCGAGTTGCAGCTCTTCGATAGCACGTTGAGGCTCCTGAATTTGGTGGCGAATCTCTTCTGAGGCGCCCTCTTGTGCGTCGTTCTGCGCATGTGCGTCGCGATGTCCTACAGTGAGGCCGATTCGCGGCGTACGCTCGCCGTCTTGCGATGAGCGAATACCTTGATCACTTTTGATGGCAGTCGCCGCCACGCGGAAATTCGCGGTCAAACTAAGCCGAAGGCGAATGTCCGCTCAATCGCGCTCAAAAGCCCGTTTCGCAAGATGTAGCGCTGCAATGGCGTACTTCTGCGCGCACAGACAGACCGACGATTCGCTGCTAGGCTACTTCGCAATCCCGCGTTGCCGAAGGAGCGCCATGAGTTCGCACCCGAAACCGCCATCTGCGCTGCTACAAAATCGGACGCTGTGGGCGCTGCTGCTAGCGGTCTCGCTCGCGCTTGCATGGATTTTGTGGCCGTTTTACGGAACCATTATGTGGGGCTCGATCATCGCGCTCCTGTTCGCGCCGCTGAATCGCGTCTTGCTGAAAAAATTCGGCCAGCGCCGCAACCTCGCCGCACTGGCGACGGTGCTCATCGTATTGCTGATGGTGATTCTTCCGCTGGCTGCGTTGGCTGCGGCACTCGCGCGCGAAGCGGCCAATTTATATGAGCGTGTGCAGACTGGGGCGATCAATCCGGGGCAGTATTTTCATGGACTCTTCGATGCGCTTCCGGGTTGGGCGAAGGCGCTTCTGGATCGCTTGGGTTTTATCGACTGGAATACGTTGCAACGTCGTCTGTCAGCCGCGTTGGCGCAGGGAACTCAGATCATCGCCACGCAGGCGTTGAGCATTGGCCAGAACACGTTCGAGTTCGCGGCCGACCTGTGCATCACGCTCTACCTTGCCTTCTTCCTGATTCGCGACGGCAACGCACTCTCGCGTGCGCTGCGCGAGGCGATACCGTTGGCACCGGCACACAAGAATGAGCTCTTCGTGAAGTTCGGCACGGTGATCCGTGCGACAGTGAAGGGCAATTTGTTGGTAGCAGCCATTCAGGGCGCGTTGGGTGGCCTCGCGTTCTGGACGTTGGGCGTGACGGGCGCTTTACTGTGGGCGGTGTTGATGGCATTTTTGTCGCTGCTGCCCGCAGTAGGCGCTGGCCTCGTGTGGGTGCCCGTAGCCCTTTACTTTTTCGCGAATGGCGCGCTCTGGCAGGCAATCGCGCTCACCTTGTGGGGCGTCTTCGTGATCGGCCTCATCGACAATTTGTTGCGACCGATGTTGGTAGGCAAGGACACGCGGATGCCTGATTACGTGGTGATGATC
>JAKPSO010000979.1 GCA_029571495.1 Pseudomonadota bacterium | reverse complement strand
TCGTCGATGTTGACGGCCATGAGGCGCGGCCCCGCTTCGGCGCGCACAATGCGCCACTTGCGACCCGCTGGAAACCCGGCACCACCGAGTCCACGCAAGCCCGAATCTTCCAGCGTTTTGATCACCGACTCGACATCACGTTTGCCAGACACGCATTCATTGAGCAGCGCGTATCCGCCCTGCGCGCGGTAAGCGGCAAGATCAATAAACCCCGTCGGTTCATGCTTCACGCTGCCCGCAGTGACAGCGGTCGTGACAGATTCAACCGTCGCGTTTGCAATCGAATGTTGGCCCACAGCCACTGCGGGCGCTTGCTCGCAACGACCAATACACGGCGCCGCCAGCACACGCTCTTCACGGCCAAGCAACGCAGGCAACCGAGCCAATAAGTCGCTCGCTCCTGCCATCTCGCATGACAAGCCATCACACACGCGCACGGTAAGCGCGGCAGGCGCGGCTTCCCCTTCTTTGACCACATCAAAGTGGTGATAGAAGGTCGCGACTTCGTAGACTTCTGTCTGCGCGAGACGCATCTCTTGAGCGAGCGCCGCAAGATGTCCCGCCGACAAACAGCCAAAACGATCCTGAATTTTGTGCAGATGCTCAATCAGCAAATCGCGTTGACGCGATTCATTACCAAGCAGTGCTCGCACTTCCGCCAATTCAGCCGGATCCACGCGACGGCCTTTTGGCGCTTGTCGCTTCCGTTGTTTCGTGCTGTCGAGCACAGCGATTGGGATCACGGGGTGGTTCATCAAAACTCCAAAAATTCTTTTCGCGTCAACGTAGCTAAATCACGCGTTCGTTGCGAAGCGCATCAATCTGCGCCTGCGTGTAACCCAGTTGCGTGAGCACCTCTTCAGTATGTTCACCGAGCAGTGGCGAGCGGGTGACGATGGTGGGGCTGTCGGACATCTTGATTGGATTGCCCACCGTCAAATATTTGCCGCGCACCGGATGATCGACCTCGACGATAGTGCCGGTTTCGCGCAGCGACGGCTCTTCGGCGATTTCTTTCATCGACAAAATCGGACCGCACGGAATGTCGTACTGATTAAGAATTTCCATGACCTCGAATTTGTCTTTGGTCATCGTCCATTGCTCAATGCGCTTGAAGATCGGCTTCAAGTGCAGTAACCGCGCCGCAGGCGTTGCAAACGCTTCGTCGTCGATCCAGCCGGGTTCGCCAATCACTTTGCATACCGCGGGCCATACGGCGGCCTGCGTGATGAAGTAAATGTAGGCATTGGGGTCGGTTTCCCATCCCTTGCATTTGAGGATCGAGCCGGGCTGTCCGCCGCCCGACGCGTTGCCCGCGCGAGGCACCGCGTCGCCGAATTTGCCGTCGGGATATTGCGGGTATTCGTGCATGGTGCCGGTGCGCTCTAGGCGCTGCTGATCGCGCAGCTTCACGCGACAGAGGTTAAGTACCGCGTCTTGCATCGGCGCGAGCACGCGCTGGCCACGATCTGTTTTGTGCCGCTGCAACAGCGCAGCAAGAATGCCTAACGCGAGGTGCAATCCGGTGCCGCTGTCGCCGATTTGCGCGCCCGTCACCAACGGCGGACCGTCATCAAATCCTGTCGTTGATGCGGCACCGCCCGCGCATTGGGCGACGTTCTCATAGACCTTGCAATGTTCGTATTTTCCGGGACCAAATCCCTTTACCGAAGCGACCACCATACGCGGGTTCAGTTCGTTGATGCGCTCCCACGTAAATCCCATGCGGTCTAACGCACCAGGCGCGAAATTCTCGACGAGCACATCACACTGCTTAATCAACGTTTCCAACACTTCTTTGCCCGCAGGCTTTTTGGTGTCGATCGTGATCGAGCGTTTGTTGTGGTTGAGCATCGTGAAATAGAGGCTGTCCGCTCCCGGAATGTCGCGCAATTGCCCGCGCGTCGCATCACCTTCACCCGCGCGCTCAACCTTGATGACATCCGCGCCAAACCAAGCGAGCAGCTGCGTGCATGTCGGGCCAGATTGCACGTGCGTGAAATCGAGAATTTTGTAGCCTGCTAGAGCCTGGCTCATAAAGGAGTTCGCTAAGGTGTGAAAACCGTAATTGTCTACGACCGCTTACTTCGCGGCAGCGAGCGCTGCTTCGAGCTCAGTCAAGCGCTTCTTGAGTGCGCGATCTTCATTGAAGCGCGCCGTTTCATCGCGAATGACGGCGACAATGGCGCTCACTTTTTGGTCTGGGGTAAACAACATGGCGACGGTGAATGCGATGGACATCGCACGACCGTCTTTGTGCGTCGCAGGTACGCGCAGTAAATCATTGCCGTATTTGGTCGTGCCCGTGGCCATCGATTTGTGATAGCCCTCCCAATGGCGCGCGCGCAGTCGCTCGGGCGTAATGAGATCAAGCGAGTTGCCCAATGCCTCCGCTTCGGTGTATCCAAACATGCGTTCCGCCGCAGCGTTCCACAAGGTGATTGCGCCGCTGGCATCAGACACGATTACCGCATCGCCAATTCCGGCCACGATCTGTTGACAATCTACGCTTGTTTTCATGACAGATATCTTTCAAAAAAGTGTTCAATAGCGCGAAAAACAACGGCACCCGGAGGTGCCGTTGTTCACCTAACAAAGCGATCTAACCGAAGCGGTTATACGGCCTTGGCAGCGTGGATCGCGGCGATGTCGTCCTTGCTGTAGCCCAGTTCCGCCAATACCTCATCGGTGTGCTCACCCAACAGTGGTGACGCGGTGACTTCGGGCTTGGTGTCGGAGAACTTGATTGGGCTGCCGACGGTCCAGTAGCTGCCGCGCACTTTGTGTGGCACTTCCACGATAGAGCCACTTGCACGCAGCGATTTGTCGTGCAGCAGTTCTTTCATCGAAAGCACTGGCGCGCATGGGATGTCGAATTTGCGGAAGATGTCGACCGCCTCGTACTTGGTCTTGTCGGCGATGAAAGCCTCAATGAAGCCAAAGATCTCCATGATGTGTGGCTGACGGCCTTGCGGCGTGTTGTAGGCTGGGTCGTCCTTCCACTCTGGCTTGCCGAGCGCGTCACAGATGGGGCCCCATGCATGACCTTGAATCGTGAAGTAGATGTAGGCGTTGGGATCTGTCTGCCAGCCTTTGCACTTCAGGATCCAACCGGGTTGGCCGCCACCACCTGCGTTGGCGCCGCGTGGCACGACGCCGTCTTTGAACGCGTCCATTTCATGCGGGTACTGTGGATACTCTTCCAAGTAACCCACTTTGTCCAAACGCAGCTGATCGCGCATCTTCACGCGGCAAAGGTTCAACACAGAGTCTTGCATGGAGACGGCAACCTTTTGGCCTTTGCCGGTTTTTTGACGACCAATGTAGGCCGTCAAAATGCCGATTGCCAAGTGCATACCGGTATTGCTGTCGCCCAGAGCGGCCGACGAGATTGTGGGGCCTGAGTTTTCGCCTTTCCAGTAGCCGGTTGTGGATGCAGCACCGCCCGCACACTGGGCGACGTTTTCGTAGACTTTCAGGTCTTCGTAGTGATGGCCATCACTGAAGCCTTTAACTGACGCCAGAATCATGGCGGGGTTGAGGCTTTGGATATATTCCCACGTGAAGCCCATGCGATCCAGCGCGCCGGGGCCAAAGTTTTCGACCATCACGTCGGACTCCTTGATCATCTTCTCAAGGACGGCTTTGCCTTCTGGCTTTTTCGTGTCGAGCGTGAGCGAGCGCTTGTTGCTGTTGAGCATCGTGAAGTACAGCGCGTCGGCGCCGGGCACGTCACGCAGTTGCGAACGCGTTACGTCGCCAGAGCCTGGACGTTCAACTTTGATCACATCCGCACCAAACCAAGCAAGCATTTGTGTGCATGCAGGGCCCGCTTGTACGTGCGTGAAGTCGATGATCTTGATACCTTCGAGAGGTTTGTTGCTCATGTGATGTCTCCTAATTGACGGGAAATTATTTTTTCTTGGCGGCGGATGGGTTAAGACTGGTGATGCGGCCGCTCTCGGTGCCTGCCGTTTCATCAATGATCGCATTGATGAGCGTTGGCTTGCCCGATTTGACGGCTTCGACCATTGCCGCGCGCAGTTCTGCGGGCGTTGCGGCCTGCACACCTACGCCACCGAAGGCCTGCATCATCATGTCATAACGCGCGCCCTTAACGAAAACCGTTGGTGCGACGTCTTTGCCGCCGGATTGGTTTACGTCGGTGCCGCGATAGACGCCGTTATTGTTCATTACGACCACGCATACCGGCAGGTTGTAGCGACAAATCGTCTCCACTTCCATGCCGCTGAAGCCGAATGCGCTATCGCCTTCGACGGCGAATACTTGCTTGCCGGTGACGACCGCTGCGGCGACGGAGAAGCCCATGCCGATGCCCATGATGCCCCACGTGCCTACGTCCAGGCGTTTACGCGGCAGGTACATGTCCACAATTGAGCGCGTGAAGTCGAGCGCGTTCGCACCTTCGTTCACGAGGATCGCTTCTGGGTTGTCCTTAATGATGTCGCGCACGACGGCCAGCGCGCTCTGGAAGTTCATCGGGCTCGGATCTTTGGCGAGCGTCTCGGCCATTTTCGCTACGTTTTTGTTTTTGCGCTCCGCGACGGCTCCGGTCCATTCAACCGGCGGTTTCGCCCAATCGGAACCGATGCCGGCGAGGAGGGCGGAAACACAGGAGCCGATGTCGCCGACCAGCGGTGCGTCGGTGGCTACGTTGCTATCTGCCTCTTGCGGCGAAATGTCGATTTGGATGTATTTCTGGCCGCCCCACGCTTTGTGATCTTTGCCGCCCCACGTCTTGCCTTTGCCGTGCGAGAGCAACCAGTTCAGACGCGCGCCGATGAGCACGACAACATCGGCTTCAGGCAACACAAACGAACGAGCGGCGGACGCTGATTGCTCATGCGTGTCCGGTAGGATGCCCTTGGCCATCGACATTGGCAAGTACGGGATGCCGGTCTTCTCAATCAATGCGCGGATATCGGCGTCGGCCTGCGCATACGCTGCACCCTTGCCGAGGAGGATCAGTGGCTTCTTAGCGCCCTTCAACAAATCGAGGGCGCGCTTTACAGCGTCTGGCGCAGGAATTTGCCGTGGCGCCGCGTCAACGACTTTAATCAACGACGCTTTACCTGCCGCAGCATCCATAGTCTGCGCGAAAAGCTTCGCCGGCAAGTCGAGATAAACACCGCCCGGACGGCCCGACAACGCAGCGCGAATCGCCCGCGCAACACCGACACCAATGTCTTCGGCGTTGAGCACGCGGAAGGCCGCTTTGCACAACGGTTTGGCGATAGCCAATTGGTCCATCTCTTCGTAGTCGCCCTGCTGCAAATCGACAATTTCGCGCTCGCTCGAGCCGCTGATCAAAATCATCGGAAAGCAGTTCACCGTCGCGTTCGACAGCGCAGTCAGACCATTCAAAAAACCTGGCGCAGAAACCGTGAGGCAAATACCGGGCTTCTGAGTCAAGAAGCCAGCAGCCGCAGCGGCATTGCCGGCATGCTGTTCATGACGAAACGAAATGACGCGCATGCCCTCGCCTTGCGCCATCCGAGTGAGATCCGTAATCGGAATGCCTGGCAAACCAAAAATCGTGTCAATGCCATTTAATTTGAGAGCGTCAATGACCAGGTGAAACCCGTCGGTCATTTCTGCGGATGTTGCTTCCGTTGTCATGGTCTGTTTCTCTCCTTCGGGTTGTCGGGCTGCGGTACTTTGTCGGCCAGACCGTCGCGCGTGTCGACAGCTTTGTGTTGGATTGCGCAATTGCGCGAGGCTCGGAGGATTATCATTCGCCCTCGAAAGCTCGCCCGTTGACCCCGGTCAACTTTCTCAAAATATCGTTTTCTGGATATCTCGTCCCCTTCGCTGAGCTGGCATGACCCTGATAAATCCATTGCTGTCCGAAAGGACTTTGACCGTCAGATTCGCGGCATCACCCGTGTGCGAGTGTGAATCGTGATTCCGATGCTGCAGCACCCTGAGCAAGCGATCATTCGCGCTCAACTTCGACAAAACGAAGTGCTCAAAGGCATGTCGGAAGAAGACCGCGCGGAGCTCGAAAAGGCGCTCAACATTGTGGACGGGGCAAAGTCTGATTACCTGCTGAGTCAGGGTGTGCGGGACATGGAGCAGTATTTCATCCTCGACGGCATCTTAAAGCGCACCGTATCCAACCCCGAAGGCAAAGAGATGATCTTGCGTTTCGCCGCCGAAGGCGACATGGAGACGAGCTACGCCGCGTGGCGCATGGGCACGCCTACACCGTACAGCATCGTTTGCGTCACCAAAGCTCGCGTGGCCCGATTACCGTTACCGCAATGGGTGGATTTTTTGGAGCGGCACCGGGCGACAAAGGATTTGTTCGAAAGCGCGGTGATGCGACTGATGACCGAAGTCATGGGCCACACCATCACATTGCATTTGCTAGACGCGCCAGGACGTGTACATCGGTTCTTGCGTAAACGCCCCGATCTTGTAGATCGCATTCCGCAGAAGCAGCTGGCGGCGCACCTAAATTTGTCTGCGGAAACGCTTAGTCGCTTGCGGCAGCGCGGGAAGATTTAGGCGGGCGTCGGCGGGTTGTCGTACGCGAAGACGGCTGCGGGGTTACTTGCGACAGGACTTGCGCAAGCGCGCTGGTGTCCTTGCCGGCTTCTGCAAGCATCCAGTCACGAAACAGCGACGCTTCCCTGGACATATCAGTGTCCGAGGAAGTAAGCAAGTCGTAACCCCATTCGCAGGTGATCGCCGGACCGAATGGGACGGTGAGCCGTCCTGCGCTGACATCGGCCAGTGCGAGCGGGGCAACGCTCAACGCTACGCCGAGACCATCGGCAGCGGCGTCAAGGGCTAACACCGCCTGGCTCAGCCGCAGCACGCGTTTTGACTTCACGCTGTTACCAGCGCTAGCGTGAGCGAGCCAAACATCCCAACTGCTCGTGGTGCCGCTGAAGTAGGGCGTGTCGTCAATGAGCAGCGTGTGATAGCGCAAGTCGGCTAAGGACTTCAGCGGGTGCGTACCTGATAGCAACGCCGGCGCGCAAAAAAGTGCCAATTGCGGTCGAAACAGGGGCTCCGCGCGACAACCAGGATACTCGCCACGTCCAAAAGCGATCGCGATTTCGGGGCGCGGGCCCGGTTGTCCGCCGAAAACTGAACGTAGCGAGGTCCCGTCACCGTCCCGCCGCTCGATCAAACTTTCCGCGGCAGAAATGTGTACATCAACTTGCGGATGCTGTTGGATGAAGTTCGGCAAACGCGGCAACAGCCATCGCGCAGCGAATGACGGTGCAACGGCGATCTCTACGCGATTGCTCGATGCCTTCGGACGCACGGCGTTGACCGCAGCGGTCAACTGCTCGAATCCGCGCTCAAGGCCAGGTAGCAGGCGTTGGCCATCGCGCGTAAGCGTGAGGCCATTGGCCCGTCGCGAGAAAAGCGACACGCCCATTTCAGCCTCCAGCGCCTTGACCTGATGGCTTATTGCGGCAGGCGTCACGTGCAACTCCTCGGCCGCCTTCTTAAAGCTGCTGTTTCGTGCTGCGGCGACGAAGGCCCGCAAGGCGTTGACTGACGGAAGGCGCTGCATCGCTTTTCTTAAGTCCTGCTTTAGGAATAGTTTTTCTAATCCTAGCAGTATATCTTTTCGTTTGCTGCGTCGCAGCAATATCGATACGATGCATTTGCGTGCTACATCAAATTCACGCACACAAAAAAGCGCCCGGTAGCAGATGTGCGGCGCAGCAAAACCCGGAGAAACGCATCATGATTCCACAAGAACAGTTCGACCGTATCCAAATGAACGCATCAACGCGTGCCATCGCGGAAGCCAATATGCGGGCGGCGGCTTCCTTCGTCGACGCCTACTGCAAAATCGCACAGAGCGTAGCGGAGCTGTTCGGTGCACGGCCCTTGCCAAAGTCGGCGTATGTCTCGCAGGCAGCGCACCGCGCCTAGGCTACGGATCAAAGCGACAAGCGAAAAAAACGGCGGGATGCATTTCTGCGCCCCGCCGCTTGATTGTTGACCGCCTTGCGACGGCGAGTCGAACTTACTCCGCCTTGGCGCCGCGCGCCTTGCCCAACGCCGCCTGCACTGCGGGCCATACCAACATGATGAGCGCGAGCGTCGTGATTGTGCCCACGAGTGGGTTCGAGAAGAACACGCCGAGCGATCCGCCCGAGGACAACAGTGATTGCCGGAACGCGTTTTCGGCCATGTCACCGAGCACGAGCGCCAACACCAATGGCGCCATCGGATACTGCAGTTTCTTGAACACGTAGCCGATCACGCCAAATCCCATCATCAGCCAGACGTCAAACATCGAGCTGTGCACGGTGTAAGCACCGACCGCGCAAATCACCAAAATGACCGGCGCGATGATCGAGAACGGAATACGCAAGATCGCGGCGAACCACGGCACCGTGGCGAGCACGACGATCAGGCCAACGATGTTGCCCAAGTACATACTGGCGATTAGACCCCAGACAAAATCCTTTTGTTCGACGAACAGCAGCGGGCCCGGCTGCAGGCCCCAGACCAGCAGACCGCCGAGCAGCACAGCCGCTGTCGGAGAGCCAGGAATCCCCAGCGTCAGCATCGGAAGCAACGCGGAAGTGCCCGCCGCATGCGCGGCGGTTTCTGGCGCTAAA
>JAKPSO010000953.1 GCA_029571495.1 Pseudomonadota bacterium | reverse complement strand
CTCAGCGAGGAAGTCGAGCTTCTCGCCAGCGTCAAGGCGCTTGGCGAGCACGACGCGCGCGGCGAGCAGCTCAAGGCGGCGCGGTTCAAACGCGCGGTGCAACTTGGCGACGAGCGCCATGGCTTCGGGGGTAAGGATGGTGGCGTAATCAGCGCTAATCGGAGCGGTGATCTCAATGCCGGGGCCGAGTGTGGTCGTCATGATGTGGTCTTCGTGCAAAGGTTGAGAGATAGATCGAAACGGGGCTCGGGAGGCGGCGCACAGGTTGCGCAGGCTTCGAGAAAAACGGCTCGCCGAATGGGTAGTACGGCGATGTGTCGAGGCGGATTCGCAGGATTCTATGCGATATCGGAAACGCATTCCATAATGTGGAATAGGGTGCGCTTATAGCCCGGACTGATACAGCGGATGCGTCAATTTTAGCCGGTTGCGGCGGCGCACCATAGAGTGCAGGATTTCATTTTTTGTGCGGCGCACAGTGGCGTTTCAGACGCGTTCGAAGCTACAGTGGGAGCGGCGGAAGCCGCGATTTCTGCGGGTCATACGCGCAATCGCGGTTTCCGCCGCTCCCACATATCGCGTTTCGACTCGGTGCCTACTCCGGCGTCGCCGAAACCTCGTTGCCCTTGTTGATCTTGGCGATCTTCGCGTTTACGCGGCCTGCATTGAGCACGTAAAGCCCGCTTGCCAAAATCACGCCCATGCCCAAGAGCGTGAACGCGTCAGGCAGCGTGTTGAAGATGAGCCAACCGTAAAACGTGGAGATCATGAGCTGCACGTACATGAACGGCGCGAGCGCGCTGGCGTCGGTGATTTCGTAGGCCTTGATCATGCACCAGTGGCCAAGCGAGCCAAAGATTCCGAGCATCGGCAAAATCATCCACTCGGCGAGCCCGATCGGCATGCGCGCCGTCGCCGGTGCAATCACCGTAAGCACCATCGCGCCGATGATGTTTGCGTGAAAAAGGAGCGAAATCGAATCGGCCTGATCCGCAACCATGCGCGTGAGCACAAGGTACAGCGAGTAGAAGAGCGCCGATCCGAGCGCGGCAATTGCACCGATGCCCGTATGCGTAAAGCCCGGCCGCAGCGCGATGAGCACGCCTACAAACCCCATCGCCAACGCGATCCAATGTGAGCGCAGTGGACGCTCGCCCAGCAACAACGTCGAGAGAATCACCACAATCGTCGGGCCGATGAACGACACCGTAGCGGCCTCAACCAACGGCAGGTTCGCAAGCGCAGTCCAGAAACACAGCGTGCTGCACACCACCGTGATGCCGCGAAGCAGTTGAATGCCCGGGCGTGGCGTGTGCGCGAAGCGACGACCGCGGGTGAAGATCAGGTATCCACCAACGAGCAGTGCGGGAACGAGGTAGCGAATCCAAACCGCGGCCGTCATCGGATACGTACGCGAAACGTATTTCGCCGCGGCGTCCATCGTCGCGAAAAGCGTGATGCCGACGAATAACCAGACGAGCGCCGGACGTTGTTCAGGCCTCAATCGATGCGTCCTGCTTCACGATCACCGGCTGCAAATGACCCGCCACCAACGTGAGTACACGGTCGCACTTGGATGCCAGCGCGCGATCATGCGTCACGAGCACGAGCGAGGCCTTGCGGCTACGCGTCGCTTCGAGCAGGATCGAAAACACGCGCTCGCCATTTTCGAGATCAAGGTTACCCGTCGGTTCGTCGGCGAGCACGCACGCAGGCTCAGTCACCAACGCGCGCGCAATCGCGACACGCTGACGTTCACCACCCGACAGCTCCGACGGCAAGTGCTGCAATCGATGACCCATGCCGACGGCTTCGAGAATGACCGTGGCGCGCTTTTCGGCTTCCGCGACGGGAGTACGTCGAATGCGAAGCGCAAGCGCGACGTTTTGAACCGCGGTCAGTTCGGCGAGCAAGTGATGAAACTGGTAGACGAACCCCAGCGCCTGATTGCGTAAATCGCCGCGCGCAGCGTCGGAGAGATTCGCAAGCGGCTGGCCCATGAGGCTCACGTTCCCGGACGTCGGCGTGTCGAGTCCGCCGAGAAGATGCAGCAGCGTGCTCTTGCCTGAACCGGAGACGCCGATGATCGCGACGGACTCGCCGGGCGAGACGCTAAACGTCACGTCAGTGAGCACCGTGGTCGTGGCCGGTCCGCTGTCGTAGCGCTTGCCGAGCGCTTTCGCGTCAAGCACGAGATTGTCGTCAACAAAGACTTGCTCAGTCATAGCGCAGCGCCTCCGCTGGGTTCACGCGGCTCGCGCGCCAACTTGGGTACAGCGTCGCCAGGAGCGATAAGCCGAGGCTCATCAGCACGATCATCACCACATCAGACGCGATCACTTTCGATGGCAATTCAGTGATCAAGTACACCGTCTTGTCTATGAAGGTGACACCAAAGATGCGCTCGATCGTGCCGACGACGACATCAAGATTGAATGCGATCAGCAGCCCGAACACAAAGCCGAGCAAGGTGCCGATCACACCGATGATCGCGCCTTGCACAACGAAAATTTGCATGATGCCCATCGGTCGCGCGCCAAGCGTGCGCAGAATCGCAATGTCCGCTTGTTTGTCCGTCACCACCATCACCAGCGTACTCACGAGATTAAACGCGGCGACCGCGACGATGAGCGTGAGGATGATGAACATCACCTTCTTCTCCATCTGCACGGCTTTAAAGAAGCTCGCGTTCTGCGTTGTCCAATCAGAAATGCCGAGCCCTGGCGGCAGTGTGCGCAACCACTGGTCGGACACCGCGCGCGCCTGCATCAGATCATGCAGCTTCACGCGAATTCCCGTGACGGCATCGGAGAGTTGATACAACCGCTGCGCGTCCGCCATGTGAATCAGCGCGACGCGACTGTCAGCCTCGATCCAACCAATTTCGAACAAGCCCACCACCGTAAAACTCTTCACGCGCGGTGCCGTGCCCGCTGGTGTGACGGTGCCTTGGGGTGTCACGAGCGCGACCTTTTCTCCGACGCGAACACCGAGGCCGCGTGCCAAATCGATGCCGAGAATGACGCCCCACTCGCCGGGCTTCAAAGCGTCGAGCGTGCCCACCTTCATGTGCTTTTGCACACT
>JAKPSO010000944.1 GCA_029571495.1 Pseudomonadota bacterium | reverse complement strand
CGAAACGAGAAGCACAACTGCCGTGCGCTGTGCTTCCGCTTGCTCGAATGCTTCGTCAATCTTTTTGAGATCGGATTCGTTGTCTAAACAGTGAAACGGAACGCCGATCGCGCCGAGCAGCGGTTCCATGATGCGCACCATGGTGCGTCGTGACTCAGTCGAGGGCTGGCCCATGTTCGAGTACTCGCGCCCAAACTGACCGGCCATCAGCACCATCGGTACGTGTGCGTCGAGGCAGACTGCGCGTAGCGTGTTGATGCAGTTGTAGAGACCTTGGTTCTGCATCATCAGAATGGGCCTTTTCCCACCAATCGTGAGGCCCGCCGCGACGGTCACGGTTTGGTTCTCGTTGGCGCAATTGACGAGGCGAATGCCAGCGACGCCCTGTTCAAGCTGCGCATGCAGAGCCAGCTGCACCCAGTCGGGCACGGTGACGACATGGTCGACCATATTTCGCTGCAGCGCAGCAAGGCAGGCCGATCCGGGAATTGAAAAGTCTTGAATACTCACGTTTTTTCCATGCATTGATGCGATCGCATTCCGGTTGCCGGATAATCGAACTTACAAGGGGAGACTACGGGATGCGAACTGGAGGTTCTGTCAAATCGGAGACAAAGGTTGGGCGCCTCGACCTGAGGTTGCGCGCGCGGCAGTTGTTGGGTGTCGCGCTGGGGTTTTCCAAGTGTGATCCACGCACACTGGACGCCCTCGTCGCCGGCGGTAATTTGCGCACACTCGGCAAAGGCGAAGCGCTGACTCGGCGGGGCGAACCGTTTGACATGCTCTCCCTGATCGTTGATGGTTCGCTGGAAGCAAGCCACGTACGGCACGATGGCCATCGCCATCTTGTTTCGTTCGCGCAGCCGGGTGACGTTCTCGGCATGATCAGCTTGCTCGACGGCCTTGGCCACGTAAACGACTTGCACGCTCGAGGCGGCAGCACGACCGTTCTAGTAATACCTGGACAGGTCGTACGCGAATGTCGAAAGCATGATCCGGAGCTTGGGCACGCGTTCGAACTGCAATTAGCGTTTCGAAGTCGTCTGCTTTATGAGCGTTTGGCGTCGGATCCATCCTTGCCGCTAGAGTCGCGCGTTGCTCGCCTGTTGCAGGCGCTTGCCGGGTTGTATGGGCGCAAAGGGCCGCACGGCATCGCGCTTGAAATGCGGATATCACAAGCAGACTTGGGGGATTGGTTGGGGGTGAGCCGACAGCGCGCAAATTTCGCGGTTCAGCAATTGCGTGACGCCAACCTCATCAGCGTGCGCTATTCAGCGATCACGATTACGGACCCCGAAGGGCTCTCCGTACGCGCCATGACCTGAGGAGTACCCGGCGCGCACGGAAGAGTTGCAGCGCGCGCTAGAACAGGTGACGCATGCCCAGCGAGAAGCCGGTGGTTGAGGTTGCCGTTGCGTTGCGGCCTAAGCCAGCGATGTTTACGGCTTCGAGAACGTAACCGTCTTTAAACGAGTTTTTGAACGCCGCCGCCGTCAGAGTCGTGCGCTTCGACAACGAATAGTCGGCGCCCAAGACCATGGTGTCTTTCACGCCATCGCGACCAGCAAGGCCGTTCAGCGATCTGCCCTTGTCGTGGTAGTAACCACCCGTGAGCGTGGTCACGCCCGTGGCCTTCCAGGCGACGCCAAGGTGCAGAATCTTGTTCGTTTGCGTCAGACGGCCAGCGGTCGTGCTGTCGAGCTTGCTGTCGAACCACGACGCGTAAGGACGCACCGGGCCCATGGTGAAGTTGCCACCGACGGCCCACAACTCGTGCTTTGGCACTGCGCCCGTTGTCGCGATCGCTGCTGGTGCATTGACGCGGTAGGCCACTGCACCGATGCTGTACGCTGCATTGGTGCTGGAGATCTCGCCCGAGTAGCTCTTGCCGAGGTTGCCGTTGCCTGCAACTTCGCCGAGACCATAGCTCACGGCTGCGTCTACGACACCCGGAACGCCGACACGATATTTGACGGAGTTGTCGACGCGGCTGTCGTTTGCAGGAGCACTGCCAAAACGGTTGACGCCGAACAAGGCGAGCGGCGTAACGTGCAAGCCAGCGCCCGCGAGATTGAACGCGTCGAACGAGCGAATTGCGCGATCCGTCGAGGCGTGGAACTGGCGACCAACTGTCAGCGCACCGGTCGCGCCGGTGTCGATGCCGACCCACGCTTGGCGGTTAAAAAGTTTGCCAGCACCCAGCGCGCCACCCGTACCGGTGTCGAGCGCAACGGAAGATTCCAAGCGGAACAAGGCGCGCAGACCGCCGCCCAGATCCTCGGTGCCTGAGAGGCGAAACCACGAGGCGGAAAGTGTGTTGTCGCCCACATCGTTTAACGAACCGCCGCCGGTCTGGTTGTTTCTGTGCGTGACTGAAATGCCGAGCTGGCCGGCGAGTTCAACGTTGGCGGATTGTGCTGACGCGGCAGCGGCCATGGCTAGGGCCAAGGCAGACGCGGCGAAGCGAATATGTTTCGAATGGGACATGGTGCAGACTCCTCCTTTTGGTCGTACTGACCGGAGCATAGGAGGGGGGCACAGGAAA
>JAKPSO010000943.1 GCA_029571495.1 Pseudomonadota bacterium | reverse complement strand
GTTCAGGAAAAGCTCGCCGGTGCTCTCGACGTAGAAGAAGTCCACGCGCGCCAAACCCGCGCAGTCGAGCGCCTTGAACGCTGCGAGCGCCAGCGCCCGCGCCCGCTCGGCAATCCCCGGCGGCAGTTTCGCGGGGATGTGCATTTCTGCGCGGCCCGCCGTGTATTTCGTTTCGTAGTCATAGAACTCGCTGTCGAATGTGAGTTCACCGACGGGGCTCGCTTCAGGCGCGTCGTTGCCCAGAATGCCGACTTCAATTTCGCGCGGCTTGCCGTGCGTCGCCGCTTCGACGATCACGCGGCGGTCCAGCTCGAACGCGAGTTGGAGCGCCGCGTGCAGTTCGGCATCCGTCTTCGCTTTCGAAATGCCGACGCTGGAGCCCAAGTTCGCAGGCTTTACAAACACCGGAAACCCGAGCGAGTGAATGCGCGTCGTCGCCGCCTCCGGCGCACTCGCGTATTCGGCGCGTGTTACCAAGCAGTAGTTCACTTGCGGAATGCCGTGCGAGGCGAGTACCGCTTTGGTCATCACCTTGTCCATCGACACCGCACTCCCCAACACGCCGGAGCCGACACAGGGAATCCCCGCAAGCTTCAGCATGCCTTGCACAGTGCCATCTTCGCCGTTCGGGCCATGCAGCACTGGAAACACCACGTCAAAGCCCGCGGCGGTTGCCACCGGGTGAATCACCAAATCGCCGCCAGTCTTCGCGCTGCCATGTTCGAGCGCCCGCTGCGATTCTGGGCCGGAGAGCCAGTGGCCGTCACGCGCGATGACCATTGAGGTCACGTCAAATTTGTCGTGGGGCAATGCCTTAAGCACGCTGCGCGCGCTGTTGATCGAGACTTCATGTTCGCCGGATTGTCCACCGGCCAGGACGAGAACGCGCGTTTTTTTCATGGCGTGAATTGTAGGCGGCGGACGGCCTTGAGCGATCGCTTCAAGGGCGGCCGTACACCACGCGCTCATCCACCGCGTACAGCACGCATGGCGCGTTGCGATTTTTTCTCGCGGCCATGATGCGGCATGCGTTCAAGGCTTGTTCGTCTGACTTTGCGCTGTTGGCGCTCCAACCCCATGCCACGCCCGAGGCGGTAACCGCGAACGCGCGGGGCAGGGCGGCGTTGGTGAAGAGTCCGAAATCGCGTTGGGCTGCGGGCGAGCGCGCAGGTAGTCGATCGGCTTGCGTGAGCGTGGCGAAGGCGGTGGTGGGGTAGCGCGTCGCGCGCAATTTGTACGGTAGCGTCAGCGCGTCCGGGCTAGAGTACGTCTCTGGCGTAGTAACGATGCCATGCGCGAAGGCGTTGGTCGCGATTTTTTCGCACTGCTGCGGCCGCAGCGATTCGGTGCCTTGGCAGAGCATCACCACTTGCCCGAAGCGCTTCGCCGCGGCTGGCGGGTAGAAGCGCATGTCACCCGCCCGGCGTTCAATGTCGACCCAGCGGCGCATGAGTTTGGGGTCGAGCTTGTGGTCGGTAAATTTCAGGGTCCATCCCGCGAGGTCATCTTTTTCGACGGCGGCGCGGTTGAGTTTGTCGAAGTCGTAGTGCCCGTGAAAGCCCACGTACGTGAGGCTGGAAGGATAGTCGTCGGAAAACATGCGCGTCTTGCCGCCGAGAAAAAGCCGCGAACACGACGACACGCAATGTCCTGATACGGCGGTCGTCACGCCCTTTTCGCGAAACAATTCCCCGAGTCGATAGCCGGTCCAACTGTTGCCGCCCATTGAGTTACGAAGTACCACATGCGTAATCGTGGGGGCCTTCGCAAACTCCTTCTTGATTCGATCAAGGTCGGGCTGCACGACGATGCCAGAGAGGATCAGCGTGTGGTCTACGCGCTTGATGTCCATAGCGTGGACCGCCGATGCAAATGCAAATATGCCGATGAGCAATGCAGATACCTTGGCGCATCTCATTTCAACTGCGCCCCTTTGCATCCCGGTGCGAAATTTCCACGACGCGGGCGCGCGCCGCGAGTTGTTCGATCAAGGCTATCGCCTCAGCACGGTTGGCGTCGTCAAGATTGGCGTCCCATTCGTCGAGTAAGTAGTACTGCGCGTCCGTGTGCTGCGCGATCTCTTGCAGCGTTTTGATCTGCCACTCGCCTGCCGAAAATCCGAGTTTTTCAGGCGTGAGCACTGCAGACTCCGGATCCTCCTCGTCCACGTCGTCATCCGCTGCGGGCTTCGATTTGCCAGCATTTGTTGCAAACTTGAACGCCAGCCGATCCGTCGTCGGCCAGTAGAACGCGGCAGCGCCCAACTCGTTTTTGAGCAGCGCGAGCAACGATGATTTGCCCGAGCCATTGCCGCCGCGTACGTTGATGCGCCCCGTGGGCGCGGCGCGAACGGCCGCCAAGGCTTCGTCGATTGAAGTTACGCCGAGCGCGGCTTCCTGTTCGCGTAGCGCGAGCTTCTTGAGTTTCACGCGTTTTTCGAACTGTGCGTCCGGTGCGGGCGAAAAATGTTCCACCGCACCGCCGATGCGCGTCCAAATCGCGAGCAGGTCATTGCCGCCCTCGGCGAGGCTCAACACGTTATGCGCCAGATCGATTTGCCGAGGCAGCGTTGCCGCCAGCGCAATGAGCGTTTCG
>JAKPSO010000938.1 GCA_029571495.1 Pseudomonadota bacterium | reverse complement strand
GTTGGCAGCGTTGGATTCGCGTTCGCAGGGATCGCGCTCAAGGCAAGGCTCATCTCCACGGCGGTGCTGCCGCCGCTGCCTTGGCCCAACTGCAACGTGTAGGGTGCGCCGGGCAACGTGGTGGGCGCGGAAAACGTGCTGCCGCTCACGCAATTCAAGCGCTGTAGCGATGAGACGGTGGCTGTGCTGATGGTGATGTTCACCGTGGCGCGCACAATGATCTCTACACCTGCCGCAGCGCCTGCGCTAGTGCTAACGCTGCATCCGGTAGCGCTGTTGCTGTCGGCGTCGATCAACACGTCGTACTGATGCGTAGCGGCACCGGCGGGCGTAGCTAGTAGCAAAGCGCTGAACAGCCCAAACGCAACGAGCGTCGCGCTCGTTGCCTGCATTTTTCTGACAATTGCCATGATTCACCTCGACACACTTTTTCACTTATTAGCAGTGTGTGCGAGATGACGACGAAAAACGCGGGTTTACCGCGTTGGTCACGTTACGTCAGCGTTACGTTTCGAGCGTTAGCCGCCGCTCAATCGCAAACTATCGCCGAAACTTTCCATCACGACCGATGATGGAGAGGTCCACGAAGTCGAGTCCCGTGTGATCCGACGGTGAGTAACTCAGGCTCAAGCCGCCGACGTCGAAATTGCGGATCCCCTCAAGCGCAGCGCGCACTTTTTCGCCGGTCGGGTTTGGGCCTGTTCGGCGCAAGCCTTCAACGAGCACTTTCGCAGAGGTGAAGCCTTCCAACATCGCTGGCGAGAGGTCCGTGATGTTCTTTGCTTTAGCCAACGCCAACACTTCTTTCACCAACGGCGACGTAATCGAGCGCTCATTGGGAAACACTTGCGTGATGATCGTGCCCGGCGCGTTGTCGCCGAGCGCTTTGATGAATCCGCCGGACGCGTTGTTGGACAACGTCACGAGTTGTGCGCGCGATCCAGCAGCGCGAATGGCTTTGAGCGCATCCACTACGTGCGTCCCCGAACCGACGATGAGGACGGCCTGCGGGCTAGTACGTTTCACGTCAGCCGTGAGCGCGGAAAAATCCGGTTTGCTGCGGTCATATTTCCCGAGAAACACTGGCGCCAACTTCGCTGCGTCGAAGCCAGCCTTAACACCTACCATAGCATCGGCGCCGAAGGTGTCATCGACGTGCAGCACGCCGATGTCGGTGATGCCGATGGCCTTGAGCAGGCCCACTGCTTTTTCGGATTCGCGTTGATACGTTGAGCGCACATTGAACACGTTGCGCTTAACCGGACTATGCAACAGCATCGCGCCGGTGGACGGCCCCAAGAGCGGCACACGCAGTTCATCAAGCACGGGGATGATGAGTTCGTTGTGCGGTGTGCCGCGCGTGAGAAAGAGCGCGACGGCGCCCTTTTCCACGATCAACGTGCGCGCATTCGCAGCCGCGAGTTTCGGGTCGAACTTGTCGTCGAGTGAGACGAGCGCAATCTTCTGCCCGTTGATGCCGCCCCTCGCATTCACCGCGTCAAAGTACAGCGCCGCTCCTTCGGTCGCTTCTTTCACCGTCGCCGCGACCGCGCCGGTAAAGCCCGCAGTTTGTCCGATAACAATTTGCGCTGACGCGCAGGTTGCCCCGGCACCTAGCGTCACGGCGACAAGCCAATGTCTCAGTTCCATTTGAGCCTCCTTGTGGCCGCTCGCGCGGCTACACGCACGCGTTGAGCGTGTCGAATAGGTGGAGGATATGAAGCAACGCTGTCAAGTTGACAGAAATTTCCTAGAGATACCGCTCGTACGCACGACGCCATCCAACAGCTTTGGCGTACGAAATCTCACAAACTACCGTCCGGTGGTCGATAGGAGAGCGCCGTGTGCGTGAAAACCTATAAGTCGATATTTGTTGTATTTCGGCTGCAATGACCACTCAGAAGCCGTTGCGGCACTAAAGCTGATGGCTAACGCCCAGAAGATTGCCGCCAAGTTGGTCGCCCAATTTCGCGCGGTACCACTCGTGGAAGTGCTGCATGCCGTCTTCCATCGGGCTTTGGTACGGACCAACTTCTACGCGGCCCGCATTAAACAACGCGCGGCGACCGGCGTCCATGCGCTCGGCGATTTCGTCGTCTTCGACGCACGTTTCCATGTACGTCGCCTGTTGCGCGGCGATGAATTCGGGCTCGAAAAGCGCGACTTCTTCGGCGTAATAGAACTCAACGACGTTGGTGGTTTTGCCCGCTGATTGCGGCCACAGCGACGACACCACGAGCGTGTGCGGATACCACTCGACGGTGATGTTTGGGTAGTAGGTGAGCCAAATCGCACCGTGCGGCGGCGGCACGCCTTGCCGGAACTGCATGACTTGATCGTGCCAGCGCTTGTATACCGGCGAACCTGGTTTATCGAAGCCGCGCGACAGGCCGACCGTTTGCACAGAAAAATCGCTGCCCCATTCCCACGCCAAATCGTCGCAGGTCACGAATTGGCCGAGCCCCGGATGGAATGGCCCGACGTGATAGTCCTCGAGGTAGACCTCGATGAATGTCTTCCAGTTGTAGTTGCACTCGTGCACCACAGAACGATCAAACGCGTAGCCCGAAAAGTCCAGCGCTTGCCGCGTTTGGCTGGACAGCGTCGCGAGATCAACGACCGGATCGCGTGGGCCATCAAAGAGCAGGCCGTTCCACGA
>JAKPSO010000932.1 GCA_029571495.1 Pseudomonadota bacterium | reverse complement strand
CAATTCGGCGCTGTTGCGCCGCAAACAAAGGCAGCGCCGCACTGCGCGCAGGCGCTAGCGATTCTTTTCGACTCAACAGAGACGCCGCTTTCGACGGCAGCGAGCGCACACATGCGAGCGACTATCGGAGCCCCAGCACGTCGTACATGTCGAACAAGCCGCTGGTCTTGCCTTGCAAAAATTTCGCCGCGCGAATCGCGCCCGCCGCGTAGGCCGTGCGATTCGAAGACTTGTGCGTGATCTCGATGCGCTCGCCGATACCTGCAAAGACCACCGTGTGATCCCCGACGACGTCGCCGCCACGGAGCGCGACGAAACCAATGGCACCCGTCTCGCGTGCGCCTGTGTGTCCCTCACGCGCGTACACGGCGCGATCCGCGAGCTTAGTGCCCTGCGCCTCGGCGATGACTTCGCCAAGCTTGAGCGCGGTGCCGGACGGCGCGTCGACCTTCATGCGGTGGTGCATCTCGATAATTTCGACGTCGTAGCTCGAGTCGAGCGACTTCGCGGCAAGCTCCAAGAGCTTGAACACGGTGTTCACGCCCACCGAATAGTTCGGCGAAAACACAATCGGAATCTGTTTCGCAGCGGCGGCGATCTTCGCTTTGCCTGCGTCATCGAACCCAGTGGTACCGATCACCATGCCGACGCCAGCTTTTACGCACGCATCAACATACGCGAGCGTCGCTTCGGGGCGCGTGAAATCGACGAGCACCGCGCCACGCGGCAAAGCAGCCGCGTCGACGCTCACATTGACGTCCACATTACCGCCGAAAACACGGGCCGAAACGCCGACGGCGGGGCTTTGCGCTGCGTCGAGTGCGGCGATGAGCGCTGTGTCTTTGTCCGTCGCGCACGCTTCGAGCAGCATGCGCCCCATCTTGCCGGACGCTCCGGCGATTGCCAAATTAATCATGACAGCGCGCCGAAATTACTTGCGCCACCAGTCGCCAAGCTTCGACCACCAGCTTTGGCCGCCCTCGTCGACGCGCTTGTCTTTTTCGAGATTGGCGTAGGCTGGATCGCGATCAACAACAGGCGAAGTGGGTAGTTCCGCCACTTCCCAGCGCTTCAGCTTGTCGTCCGCGAACAGCAGCGTCAGCTTATGCGCCGTCACTTTCTGGCCGCGGCGTTCGAGCGAATACGTGTAGTCCCAACGGTCCTTGTGGAACACGCTCTCAGTGGTCGGTGTGCCCAAAATGAGCTTCACTTGTTGCCGAGTTTGGCCTTCTTTGAGTTTGGCGACCATGTCTTGTGTGACGTAGTTGCCTTGGTTGATTTCCATCTTGTAGACAAGACCACAACCAGACAATGCCAGCGTCGCGCAGGCAGCGACGAGCAAAGAAAGAGAGGCGAAAATAGCGCGCATAGGGAAGGCGTTCGGAGCAAATAGCAAGCCGCTATGATAGCCAACGCTCGCTTGCACCCACTTTTTCTCGGAACAACGCCTATGGCACGCGCACAAGACCTGAAAGACGCCGGACTCAAGGCCACGCTGCCGCGCATGAAAGTTCTGGATTTGTTTCAGAACTCCAAAGTGCGCCACATGACGGCCGAAGACGTGTACCGCCTGCTTATGGACGAAGGGCTCGACGTTGGCCTCGCGACGATCTATCGAGTGCTCACACAGTTCGAGCAAGCGGGCCTCCTGAAGCGCCATCACTTCGAAGGCGGCAAATCAATATTCGAGCTTAACGAAGGCGACAAGCACGACCATATCGTGTGCGTAAACACCGGCCGCGTCGTCGAATTTCATGACGCCGAGATCGAAAAACGCATTCTCAAAATCGTGAAAGACCACGGCTTTGAGTTGGTCGATCATGTGCTGCACATTCGCGCTTTGGCTCCGACGATCGAGACCGAAAAGAAGCGCGTGCCGCGCAAGTTTTCGTAAGGCGCAACCGCCTCGAAATCACCGTTTCAGGTCGCGCAGCCGATAACCGAAGCAGTACAACGTGCCTAGGTAGGTAAATCCGCCCAGTGCAAAGAGCGCTGTGAGCATGGCGGCGCGGGGGACTTCAGTGACGGTTGTCCACCACGTGTTGCTCGGATTCGCCACAATCAGCGCCGCTGTCATGATGACGGTCGCGACGATTAGTTGCTTGGCAAAGCGCGGCCAACCCGGCTGCGGGACGTACAGCGAGCGCTGGCGCAATCCGCGGTAGAGCCACCACGCGTTGAGCACCGCGCCAAGACTCGTCGACAACGCGAGCGCTGCGTGCCGAAGCTCTTTCG
>JAKPSO010000892.1 GCA_029571495.1 Pseudomonadota bacterium | reverse complement strand
CTTGCCAAGATGCAAAGCGCCGCCAAACCGGGCGACGCACCAGCGGGTGGCGAAGAGGTTGCGGAACTCAACAAGCGCTTCAAAGACGCCGCTGACATTCTCAAGAAGACCCGCTTTTCGAGCACTGAAAAGGGCGGCTTTTTGTCGGGCCTCTCGAAGCAGTACGTCTATCAGTTGCCGTGGTACGCCTTCATCGGCGCGCCGGGCTCCGGTAAGACCACCGCTTTGATCAACGCGGGTTTGACCTTCCCACTTGCGGAGCAATTCGGCAAAGCCGCCATTCGCGGCGTCGGTGGAACGCGAAACTGCGACTGGTGGTTCACCAACGAAGCGGTGCTCATTGATACAGCCGGTCGCTACACGACGCAGGAAAGTAATGAGTCGGTCGATAAGGCCGAGTGGCAGGGCTTCTTGGCTCTACTCAAAAAATTCCGTCCGCGGCAACCACTCAACGGCGTGCTACTGACGCTGTCCGTCGCTGATCTGTTGCAGATGACGAACCAAGAGCGTGAGGTACACGCGGCGACGTTAAAGGCGCGCTTGACGGAATTGCGCGAAGGATTGGGCGTTCAGTTCCCGGTCTATGTCGTGGTGACGAAGTCCGATTTGCTGTCCGGCTTCACCGAGTATTTCCTCAACTACACACGTGAGGATCGTGCGCAGGTTTGGGGCTTCACGCTGCCCTATGACCCGAAGTCGACCGAGCCGATTCCGGTGCGTGAGTCCTTCGGGCGCGAATTCGACTTGCTTTATCAACGTATCAACGCCGGCATGCAACAGCGATTGCTCGATGAGCCAGACTTGTCGCGTCGCGCGTTGGCTTACACCCTGCCGCAGCAGATGGCGGGCATTCGTGACGTGTTGTCGCGCTTGCTTGGGGCCGTGTTCAGCGAGTCGAAGTTTGCCGAGCAACCGATGCTGCGCGGCGTCTACTTCACTTCAGGTACACAAGAGGGAACCCCGTTTGATCGGGTGCTCGGCGCCATGCAGCGGACGTTCCGCGTCGCCGCGCGCGTTCGTCCTGCGGAGATTTCGGCGGGGACGGGCAAGAGCTACTTCCTGCAGGATTTGCTGCAAAAGGTCATATTTCGCGAGCATTTCATCGCCGGGCGAAACCTCGCTGCGGAACGCAAGCTGCGCTGGCTTCGCTGGGCCGGTCTGGCGGCCTGTGGCCTCACCTTCGTCGGCGCCAATTTGGCGTGGTGGTTTAGCTACGGAAATAACTCGGCATACATTGCCGAAGTCGGCACCAAGGCTGAAGCGCTGCAAGCAAATGTTGCGACTATTTCACCCGCACCAAGCGAGAACGCGCCAGCACTGTTGGATTCGTTGAATATGGCGCGCGAGGTTCCGTTGAGCGCGAAATTCACGTTTGCGAGCCCGCCGTGGAGTTATCGCTATGGCTTGTTCCAAGGGCCGAAGCTCGATAGCGCCGCGCAGAACGTGTACGGACGATTGCTTGAAGATAGCTTCATGCCGCGCATCGCAACGCGCCTCGAAAACATGTTGCGCGCAGCGCCGCCAGACAAGCCCGAATACATTTATCAGGCGCTGAAGGCGTACCTGATGTTGTACGACTCAAGTCGCCTCGATCCGAAGTTTATGAAAGCGTGGGTCATGGGCGATTGGCGACGTTCGCTGCCGGCCGATTTACCGAACGGATCGCGCACACAACTGGCCGAGCATCTCGACAATTTGATGACCCAGCACGCATTCGCGTCGCCGTTCCCACAGAACGCGGAGCTCCTACGGTCAGCGCGGGCCATCTTGCAGCAACAGACCGCGGCGCAACGAAACTACAGTCGCATCAAGTCGCGACTGTCGGGCTCGGAGCTTCCGGAATTCACGGTGTTGGCCGCTGCGGGCAGTGAAGCCGCGACGGTGTTCACGCGCGTGAGCAAGAAGCCGTTGAATGCCGGCGTCGAGGGCTATTACAGCGTGCGTGGTTACCACGAGTTTTTCAAGAAAGAACTCCTCGCATCCGCGGTCGAAATGGCGCGTGAAGACGCGTGGGTGTTGGGCCTGCCTGCGACGACGCTGAAGGCGCAACTCGATCCCGCCGAGGTGCCACGCATGCAAACCGCGATCACGCGCATTTACCTCACGGAGTACGCAAAGACGTGGGAAGACTTCGTTAACGATATTCGCCTGAAACCGTCCGGCAGTCTTCGCGACACCATTCAAATGGGTCGCGTGTTGTCAGCCGCAGACTCGCCGCTCACTCTGCTCGTTCGAACGGTGGGGCGCGAGACGACACTGCTGAAAACCGATTCTGGTGACAAGACTTTCGTCGAACGCGGCGCCGAGAAGGTGGAGAAGTTCACGAAGGAAGTGGAGGCCGCGATTGGTTCTAATCCACTCGGTACAAATGTGCCCGGCCTGCGCGACGACAAACCCGAGTTCATTGTGCAAGGGCCGTTTAAGCGGCTGCGCGATCTGGCGCAAGGGCCACAGGGGAGTGCGCCGATCGACGCGCTCGCAAAGACGGTGCAGGAATATGTTTTCAGCCTAGAGGCGACTGAGAGCCAGATGAAGAACGGCATCACCACGCGCTCGCAAGAAGCCGAAAATCGCCTGCGCTCCGAGGCCGCTCGCATGCCAACGCCGGTGCGCGAAATCCTCGAGGCGTTGTCGGGCTCCGCGTCGCAACAAGCCGCGGGTGCGCTGCGATCCAACGCCGCCGCTAACGTGAAAGGCGCGGTCGGCGCGACGTGCGGCACGTCGATCAACGGGCGTTATCCGTTCGTGCGCAGCGCGCAACAAGAGGTGCTTCCCAATGACTTTGCGCAGGTGTTCGCACCCGGCGCCGGCATGGATGACTTTTTCCAAAAGAACCTTGCGCAATTTGTAGACACTTCGAAAAACCCGTGGGTACCGCGCCCCGGCAGCGACGGCGCGGCTGCGGGCTCTGCGGCGGATCTGGCACAGTTCCAGCGCGCGCGTGACATCAGCATGGCGTTCTTCGGCGCTGGCAGTCGTACACCGTCGTTCGAAGTTGAGGCTCGCATCACGGCACCGGGCGCAGAAAAGGTCGAGCTCGATGTGGACGGTCAGGTCGTCAATTCGCAAGAGGGCGGCAAGCGCGTCACGTGGCCCGGCCCGAAAAAGAGCAATCAAGTCAAGCTGACTGTTGGTGCTGGACGCGCGATCACCACGGAAGGCAACTGGGCCCTGCATCGTCTGATTGATCGTGGCACCTCACAGTCGGGGAATCCGCCGGAGCGCGTGGTTGTTGTGATTAACGTGGATGGCCGCGACGTGACGCTTGACTTCCGTGCGATGTCTGTGCGCAATCCGCTGCGTCTGCCCGCGATGCAAGCATTTTCGTGCCCAGGCCGCTCATGAGTGACGACGCCGAACGCAGTTCGAACTTTGCTTGGTTCGGCAAATTGCCGAGCGCGGGAGATTTCATTTCGCGGCGCATGCCGTACCCGTTGCAACAGTACTGGGACCAATGGTGCGCCAACGGCATGGAAGCGCTCAAGGAGCGCAATCCTGTGAGCGGTTGGGCCTTGTGGGGCGCGACACCGAAATGGGCGTTCATCATGCCCGCCCAGCCCGGCATTCCGATTGGGCAGTTGGGCGTCATCGCGCCGTCGTGTGATCGCGTTGGGCGCAACTTTCCATTTCTCGTCACCACCCCCATTCTGGACGACAACGTTTCCCATCTTCTGCCGCGTGCCGCGGCGCTCGCGAACGCGTGGGCTGACGCCATCATGCAGGCGCAGGCCGCTCGCGCGACAATGGATGCGTTGGATGCGCAGTTCTCCGAGGTGCTCGCAACCGTTATGTCCGAGACCCCTGCACAAGTCGACGGCGATGTAACACTGCCGCAAGGTGCAAACCCGGTCTCGCTGCCATGGCCCGAACTGGCGGATAGCTTTGAAGTCCGCGGCAGCGAAAGCTACTGGTGGAGCGTCCCGCCCACAAAGACCGGCTTTCGCGCGAAAACGCACGTAGGCGCACTCAACGCCGCGCATTTCTTTAGCTTGTGTGGCTGATCCGCTCGACGCTCTGACGACGACTGTGACGCGGTAATAGCTTGTCGGTGTCTGCGGCAGACCAGCGGGCTATACGGGCACTTTTTCGCATAAGTCGACTAATCGAATATTCTGGCTTCAATCCCCTTGCAGTGGCCGTTAGAGGCGAAAAGCTGCTGGGCGAGTTCGTGGTCTTTCTTGCCGAGCGAGCCACGGTGAGACCGAATAGCGCAGAAGCCATCGCGGAGTCGAGAATCCATTTGGTGGCCAAAGTGTGCATGCTGAGCCGCTCCGTAGAATCGTGCAATGACGACTGATGCCACGATAGCTGCGCAGACTAACCAACCTCGGTCGCACGCCAACAACACGCTGTACCTGTGCCCGAGTGATCGCGCCGCGCGGGCATGGCGCGTGCGCCTCGCGAGACGTCACGACGCGCGGGCTAGCGCGGCGAGTTGCACACACATCGAAGCGTGGCTCGCGGACCTGTGGTCGCGTGCACAAATTTTCGGGATGATCGAAGATTCACGCGAATTGTTAGAACCCATCGTGGCGTCGGCGTTGTGGCAACACGTAGCGGATAACGAAACGGATTTCGCGCCGCCCGAATGCGCACGCGTCGCGAAGCTCGCCGAAGACGCTTGGCTGCTGGCACACCGACACGCGCTCGCTCCAACGCAAATTGCGGCATACGCCGCTACCGATGCCAACATCGCCTTGTACGCGCGCCTCTCAGTACGTGTTCGCGCTCTGCTGAAACGCAATGCTGTCATCACGCGCGCCGAATTGCCCACGGTGATCGCAGAACACGCCAACGCTTTTGTCGCGCTGATGCCGGCGCGCATCGTGCTCACGCCAAGCTTTTCGTCCGATCCGTCGCTCGCCGCGCTGTGGGACGCGCTGCGTGCGCACGGCGTAGCGGTTGATCGTGACGATGACCAGGCCACCGACGCGAAGACAGCGGAGATTCTCGCTTTCACCGATGCCGCAACCGAAATGCGTGATGCGATTACATGGGCGGCCAAGCAGCTTTCGGCTCAGCCTGAGAAAAGCGTAGCGCTCATCGTTCCCAACCTCGCGGCGTCGCGCGACGAATGGCTGCGTGCCTTGCGAGCGCAGTTCAACGCACACGATTGGTGGCGCGACCCGGCGTCTGATCGGGCGCACTTTAATCTCTCAGCAGGCGACGCGCTTGGTGAATTTCCGTACGTTCACAGCTTGATCACGCTGCTCCGCGCCACCACGCAAGAACTCGACACCGAGCGCATCGCGCAAGCGCTTTTGCATCCGCGCTGGTCGCAGGGGGGCCCGTGGCGATACCATGTAGATCGTGCGCAGCAGCGTTTGCTAGAACGCGGGTTAGATCGCACGCAGCTCTCGGAATGGACGGATGTCTTGCCGGATGAGTTGCGCGAATGGATGCACGAAGCGGCGCAAAGCGCGCCGCGAATCCGTGCCCAACGAACTGAGCATCGCCACGGCATCACCGCATTCGTTGAGGCGTTGACCGGCGCCGCGTGGCTGCCACGTTCAGAACTCTTTCAGCTTGACGAGGCGTGGGGCAACGCGCTTGATCGTTGGCAGATGCTCGACGCATTGCTCGGGGCGGCGAGTTGGCCAGATGCGTTGACGGAGTTGCAGCGCATCGCGAGCGCAATGACGTTTCAGCCGAAGGCGGGCTCGGCGCGACTGCAAGTCATGGGTCTGCTCGAATCGGCGGGCGTACCACTCGATATTGCGCGCATTGTTGGCTTCGATGAGTCCGTGTTACCTGAACGTACCAAGCCGAACCCCATGCTGCCGCGCGTTTGGCAATCGGCCGCGCATGTAGGTCTGGGTTCGCAAGACGAAGTCGATGCGCGTGCCGAGCGTCTCTGGCGAAATTGGCATGCGCTCTGCGGCGAACTCTCGATTTCGTACGCGACCGAATCCGACGGCCGCGCGATCAACGCGAGCCCTCTGGCACGCGACCTGAAGGTTGTCACGGAGTCGGGCAGCAACCCCTCGAACGATGTTTTCCAGCGAGCCGCCAAACCGACCGTAGTGATTCAAGACGAACAACTGCCGCCACGAAACAGCGGACCCGACAGCAAGGCATTGACCGCGAGAACGCTCGAAGAGCAAGCGCAATGTCCGCGTCGTGCAGCGGCCTCACGGCTCGGCCTCAGGGCGTGGCCGGAGCATGCGATTGGCATTCCGGCGCGAGTCCGCGGCACGTTGGTGCACGCGGTGCTCGCGGCTGCGGGGCAATTGCGAAAGAGCGCATTTGCGGCGAACGAACCTGAGCCCAGTGACGAGGCATTACTTTCCGTCGCGAGCTGCGCATTGGAGGCTGCGATTGACGCAGAGCGAGTCATTCGGACTCGCATCCCGGAGTCCGTTTGGTTGATCGAACGCGGCCGCATTATGCAGCTAGTCGGTAAGGTCATCGCGCTCGAAAAAACGCGCGGTGGATTCGCCGTGACACAGGTGGAAACTGAGCTTCGAGCGCGCACGTACGGGCAGGATTTTCGTGTGCGCCTTGATCGCGTTGATGAATCCGCGGAGGCGAAGGCAAGCGACGCATTCCGCGTGGTGTTCGACTACAAAACAGGTGTTGCCGTACGTGGCGATTGGTTTGCCGAACGAACATCCGGTCGTCTCGCTGCGCCGCAGCTGCCGCTTTACGCTCTGCTGCTCGCGCAGCATGATGCCGACGCACCGCCGGTGCGCGCGTTGGGCTACGTCTTGGTGACTGACGACGACGTGAAGTTTGTCGGCGTAGGCGAGGACACGACGCTCTACAAAGCGTCGGTCGCGAAGAACGATCCACCGTGGGAGGTGCTCCTTGACGGTTGGTACGCGCAACTGGGCGCGTTAGTGGATGAGTCGAGGCAGGGCGTCGCCGATGTCGCGCCGCTCAAGGGCGCAACCACGTGCCGCCATTGCGATGTCGCAGCGTTTTGTCGCGAACCCTGGTCGCTTGCGGGTGACGATGCTGTTGACGCGGAGAACGATGCTCTCGACGGCACGGACGGTGGAGCGGGCAATGAATAATGCCACCGCAGACTTTCGCTTAGAAGGCGATCGAAGCGCGCGCGCTGCGGCGCTAGACCCCACGCAATCGTTCATCGTGCAGGCTCCCGCCGGTTCCGGCAAGACCGAGCTTCTGATTCAACGGTTGCTCGCGGTCCTTGCACGCGCGGAGCATCCGTCGGAAGTCCTCGCAATTACGTTTACGAACAAGGCGGCTGGCGAAATGCGTGAGCGGCTCTACGCAGCGCTTCGCAGCGCGCAGTTGCCGCCGGACACAGCATTGCGCCCCGTGGAGCAGGTGCGGCGCGCCTTGGCGGAGGCCGTGTTGCTGCGAGACGGCGAGCGCGGTTGGCGACTCATGGGCCGGCCAGACGCCGTGCTCATCGATACATTCGACGCGTTTTGCGCTCGTTTGGCCGCACGCGCGCCGCTTCAACAGGTTGCGGCGAGCGCGGCGTTGGCGCCCATCGAACCCACGCTCAATGCGGTGTACCGAGAGGCTGCGCGATCCGCGCTGTTCGACACTGACATCGCGCGCGAAAGCGGACTATTGCTCACGCTCGCTGCCAATCGCGTCGACGACGTTGTGGCGCTGATCGCGGATTTGCTAGCGCGGCGTGCGCAGTGGTTGGGCGAAGCGGTAGACACATCGGACGACGCAGTTGCGCGCCTCACGGCGGTGCTCGTCGCGCAAGTGGAAAGACGCATTGAGCACGTGGCGTCGGTGTACAACCATTTGCACGATGATGATGTCCGTGCCGTTTCGGAGTTCACAGCGACAGTCTTCGAGGTTGGCGGTCTCGATGAACTGGTCGCACCGCGCGCCGCTCTCGCACGAGCATGGCCCGTGCGCGCGACGCTTGCGGATTTGACGCATTGGCAAACGTTGTCCGACATGCTTTTGACGGGTGGCGGCGAATTGCGCAAACCGGGCGGCGTCAACGTCAAGGCTGGCTTCCCCAATCCGAAAGACGCAAAAACCACGACCTACGGCGCCATCGCTGCGGAAGCGCGCGCGGCGATGAAAGCTCGCATGCAGGCGCTGCTCGGTGAGCTGGCGAACGAGCGCGAATTCGTCGCAGCGCTCGCAGCGACGCGAACACTCCCCGCCGCCGCTGCAATCACGGAACATGAAGCGGCACTGAAAGCCACGTTGGTCGTGTTGAAGCACTCTGCGGGCTATCTCTCGCTCTTGATGCGCGAGCGCGGTGTGACCGACTTTAGCGGCGTGATGCTTGCGGCGACGGCCGGTCTGCGCGACACGCGCGAGGACGTGCTCGCGGGGCTGGACGCAAAGCTTAAACACATTCTCGTCGATGAAGTTCAGGACACGAACCCCGCTCAGTTCGAACTGCTCGGGATGTTGACCGAAGACTGGTCGCCGGGCGACGGTCGCACACTCTTTCTGGTCGGCGACCCGATGCAATCCATCTACGGATTTCGCGACGCGGATGTGAGTCTCTTTTTGCAAGCGCAAACGCACGGCATTGGCGCAGTGGCGCTGACACCACGCACGCTCACAGCCAACTATCGCTCGCAACCCACGGTCGTGGAGTGGGTCAATAGCGAGGTCGCCCGTGCCTTCGCGTCTTCGAACGTAAGCACCGTCGACGAAGCATCTCGGGTTCCGTTTGTTGCGGCGATTGCAACGCATACGGCGGGAGAATTGCCCGAATACGTGAGGCATCAAGCGTTCGCCAATGAAGCGGATGAGGCTAACGCCATCGCGGCAAGCATCGAGAAAATTCGCGCCGAAGAACCGGAGGCATCGATCGCAGTACTAGTGCGTGGACGGGCGCATGCGGCGTCGCTCATCGCGCAACTTTCGGCGCTCGGGACGCCGTTTTCCGCGCGCGAATTTGCCGATTGGTCGGCACGCGAAACGGTGCGCGATTTGCTTTCGTTGACCTACGCCGTCGCGCAGCCTGGCGATCGGTTGTCGCTCTTTGCTGTGCTGCGTTCACCGTGGGTGGGCTGCAAACTCGCGACGCTTGCTGCGTTTGCGAATGCGCTTGACGGTGAAGTTGCGCGAGATGGTGACGATGCCTTCGCCCGTCGCGTTGCGCCGCCGCAGGTGCCGGCTTCGCACTTACTGCACGTCGAGCAGAGTTGGATTGCGGAACTAGATTCGGACGAGCGCGCGCGCGTCGCGCATGCATCCGCTGCATTTGCGGTTGCGGACGCGCATGCGTGGATGTCGTCGTTGGCCGAGCGCGTGGAAGCGACGTGGCGCGCACTCGGTGGACCAGATGTGTTGACGTCGGTTGAAGCGCGCGACGAAGTGGATGCATTCTTCGCGTGGCTCGCGCATGTGAGCGCGGGTGGCGCGTTGTCGCCGAGGCACGAACTGGAACTATTGTTGGCAGCCGAGCGACAGTCGTTTTCGTCCGCGAGTGACCCGAGCGCGGCGGCGGGCACCGTTGAAATTCTGACGATCCACAAGGCCAAAGGGCTGGAATGGGATCATGTGTTTTTGATCGGCGCGGACCGACCAGTCCGTGGCGATGCGCGTGCCCTTGCGCAGTGGCGATTCGTCGCGGCGGACTCGTCGCATGCGACGTCAAACCGCGCGGTACTCATCGCGGCGCGCGACTCGCGCCGACGAGCTGAAGGCAGCGTGTTTGATTTCGTGTCGGAACAAACACGCGGCGCACGAGACGACGAGGGGAAGCGATTGTTGTACGTCGCCGCAACACGTGCGCGGCGCACGTTAACAGTCTCACGCACGACCGGCCACAAAGCGCCGCCGCCCGGGAGTTTCGCGCATATGCTGGGGGTGCCAGCCGACGATTCATTGGCGGCGAACGATGCGCCCGTTTCGCGGCGATTGCTCTTGGAGGCGTCACTCAAACGCGCCGCACTGCCGGAACCGTTCGGCCTCGAAACCATCGTGTGGCCCGCGTATTCGGCGACGATTGCGGACGCCGACACAGCGGTGCCGGAGGAGCAACGCGATGCGCGAGCACAGGGCATCGTCGGACACTTGCTGTTCGAAGGATTCGCTGCAGCGCACGCGCGGGGACAGACGTTCGCACCGAACGCGCACGCGGTGGCGAGGCGATTGCTGCAAGAGGGCGCGAGCGTGTCGTCGGTGCAGGCGTACGCGCAGCGCCTCGCGACGTGGTTTGCTGCTGCGTCTACGCTCAACAACATTCAGTTCTTGTTCAACGCCACACATCAACAGACCGCGACGGAGTGGTCGCTGCCAGGCGATGAGGTTGATGACACGGCGCTGCGCGTCGATTACACCTTTGTTACGGCAGAAAACGTGCGTTGGGTGATTGACTTTAAATTCGCCGAACCCGGTCCGGACGTTGATCGCACAGCGTGGCGCGCGGCTCAAGCCGCGCAGTACCGCCCGCAGCTCGCGGCCTACGTCACGCGCATCAGAGCGCTCGACGCCACTGAAGGAGGGCGGGTGGTGCGTGCGGCGTTGTATTTCCCTTGGTGCGATGGCTTAGAGGAGGTCGTGTTATAGCCTTTGGCAGCGAAGGGCGGTTCTACGGTCGTTGGCGACGTTTTTTCCATTTAGTTGACTTTAGAAAAAAAGCGCCAAAAAACGACGCCAGAACGCCGTTGCAAGCGAAAAGCTGTAACCCATTTTGAGATATCGCCGATTGTGGCTGGACTGTGGCGGTCGCCGCGTCAGCTCGGAGGGTTCAAGTGCGACCAGCAATAGGCCGGTGCTTCGCCCGTGCACTTCGACTCAAGTTCGCAACGGGTTGAAGCGGGCTTGAACTGTGGCTAACCCGGCGGTCAGTTCAGGCTCCTGCCGTCTGAAAAGCGCCAGCGGCTTGGCGTAGATGCGACGGAACAGATCGTTCACATTCTCGCCGCCCACGCGCGTTCGGTCATCAAACGGACCAACATTCTGTGCCCGGTGCGACTCGCGTAGCCAGTGGCGTCCCGTGGATGACCGATAGATATCTTCCACGAGGATTGCTGAAAATTCCTCGATATTGTGGAAATGTGTGCCAATGCCGCGGCCGTCTTCGTGCCCGCTCAAGGCGCGGATCACGTGCACAATCTCGTGCACGAGTGCGCTGTCCTCGGAATACACAACAGCCTGTGCGGCGGTGAGACGTGCTCCCGGCGAAAAGATGACGATGCCCACGTTGGCGCCCCGGCCCGTTCCATCACGTCCGCTATCGACTTCGCCGTTTTCGCCCTCGCGACCGCGAATTCCGCGCGCTATGCGATCGGTCTGGTTGCCGAAACCTAATGCGGCAGGTGTCTGCGCGACGCGGTGGCGCAGGTCCACACGGGGAACGATCCGGATGGGGCGCCCAATCGCCGCGACTCTGTTGAGCACAATGGTGCCCACGCGACACGAAGCAATGCGATTCAACAGGCGCACCACGTGCTGCTCATAGGCCTCGCTATGCACGGATCGAACGACGCGGTTCGCCCCGCTCACACCGCGTGTATCGGCGGGCAGAAATCCGTGCGAACTATCAATGCGGAATTGTTCTCGCCAGACAATCATCTGCAACACACCTATTCGGGCCCGAATAGCTCACACGGTCGTGAATTCGCGCAATGGACTCGGTACCAAACGTTACGACGCACGCTACATCCCCAACTTGCGTTTGATGGCGCTAAGCTCTGCTTCGACAGCCTCCACGCGCGCCACCCGCTGACGCAGTTGGTCCACGTCGCGCATCTTGCGGCGCAGCACGGCGATCTCGGCATCTTTCTCTTTCAACAACGTGTGCAGCCCCTGTATCGCCGCCAGTGCAACGCCCTGCGAGTCGACCGCGGCGATGGACTTGTCATCCTGTCCGACACCAAAGAGGCGCTTGAAGTCCTGCGCCATTGGACCGACGTGGCGAACCTTGTCGGCGTCCCGGCGATAGTTCCACACCGAGACCGGCAACGCGGCCAATTTTGCAAGCATGGTTTTCGGGTCGACTCGCGTGATGTTTTCCTTCAACGCACGATCGCTGCTTTGCAGGACCACGCCATTGACAACGAGCGACGTCGGCGTCAGGCGCATGTGCTCCAGCCCGCCGGCGCCAGGGCAATTCTGCGTGTCGCAGTGCACGCCGCCGATAAACCACGAATAGTTCGACGCGCTGCGCTGGTAAAGCGTATTGGCCTGAACGCCGATCGCGAACTCGGCGCCCCACAGATTCAACATTTGCCGCGTTTGCGTGCCGAAGAACTGGCTCGTACCGTTGTGCAGACGAACGCCTCCGTCGGCCTTGACGTTGAACTGGTTCGGGCCTGTGGAAGTGAACGCTGCCGCGCCCTGACCATCGGACCAGACAAAGGTATTGGAGTCACCATTTGCCGTACCCGCATCCGCTGGCGAGCGCACGTACGCACGCTCTCCCGCCGCGAACGCGCCAGCGGCGCCAGCGTAGTTTTGACGCCCACCCGGAACGACGCTGTTTCGGCCCAGCGCTGAATTTTCCGAGCCGCCGCTCACGACGCTGTAATCATCTCTCGCGAAGTTGAAAGTACCGCCCGACACGGCCGCGCCGTTGCCGCCCGCCGCGTTGTCGGAGCCCCCTGCTACCGTCGCGTATTCGATGGCCGGGCTGACTCCGGCACGATTCGCCCGGCCCCCGCCAACCGTCGCGAAGACCCCCGCAACAACGTTCGCGCACAACGCCGTGGCGGTTCCTGAGGGGTGGTCGTAGCAACTCGTGCCCCAGCCGCCGCCGAAAACAGTCGAGCCACCGCTTCCGTATGACGCGTTGTTGGCAACACCCCCTACGGTATCCACCCCCAGTGGCGCATCGGAAAGTCTGATCCCGCCGCGCGAGGTACCCACCAATAGGCTTGCACTCGTCCCGCCGCTCCGCACTGTCAAAGGTTGCGTATCGTTGGTTCCGAGCACGGCTGGCGCACCAAACGAATTCCCGCCCTGCACAAACGCGTTGATCGCCCCGCCCACCGCGCATCCGTTTGCGAGAAAACCCGTCACCGCCGTGGTCGAATTGCGCGTGCCCGCGCCAAGCGCAAGCCCTGCGGTGAGCGACGCGCCTGTGAAGCCAACGAGATGACGCGCGATGATGGTGGTATCAACGGTGTCGATCTGCCCGTCGCCGTTCATGTCCAAAGCGCAGCCGACGCACTCGATGTTTCCCTGCACTTGCAGCGGGTCTAGGCTCGCGTAGCGCGTGCTGGCCGTCAGTGGTGCGCCAGTAATGCCGAGCGCGTATCGCGTGAGCACCACGCCATCGTTGACCGCGTCGGAAGCGCCGCCATCGAATGGGCAGGTAGATGCCTCGACGTTGGCGGCGAGCAGGAGACTTGCGATGGAAAGGAAAGCGGTTTTTTTCATGGTGCCATTTGCCTAGCGGTTGGTGGGTGAATGCGGGGTAATGGTGTGCCCCGACCTTGCGGCGCGGGCGGTGCGCAGGGCGCTAAGGCGCCACGGGCATGTTGCATTCGTTGAATAGGTAGTCGCGCACCTGTGTCCATGTGGTTCGCGTGGCACCTGCGCCCAGCGCACCCGCGAGCGCGGCATTGCCGCCGATGCCCAGCGAAATGCGCGTGAGTAGCAAGCCGTCGGTAGTCGCGTTCACGATACCGTCGCCGTCGATGTCCATCGTGCAGACCTTGGTCGTATCAGGGCCACCTAGGTAGCGACGAAGACATGGGCGATCAATCGAAAGGCTGTTGCAAAAACCGCCAGCGAGCACAGAGCCATCTACAGTTTGTTCGACGGTTGTCAGCTGCGCAATGCCCGTCGCGAAAGGCGAATGCGGTGCGGCGTACGCGAACCGGCCTGCGATACCGAACGCGGAGTCGAGCACGCCATTGGCGGTGAGCCTGGCGGAGCATAGCGATGTCCCGTTGCCACACGCTCCGATGTAGAGTATCGCGCCGTCACGGAGTATCTTCGCGGCTCGGGCGTAGCCGGGGTTGGACGGCTGGATGTTGGTGTTTGCACCCGTTCCGTTGGTAGGAAACGTGCCGCCGAAGCTTGCATCCGGGGTGCCCAGCAAGTCATAACGGCTCGCGAACAACCGACTGTCTGCCAGCGCGTCCGTTCCATCGCCGACGACCGTCACCTTTCCGTCCCGAAGCAGAATGTCATACACAAATTCGGCCCGATCGGTTCCCCATTGCGTCGTGACCGTGCCAACATACGAGCCGTTCGCGCTGTAGCGGAGCGTACACACAAACGTCGTGGTGAACGTTGCACCGCAGGTGCCAGACACAAGAATGCCGCCATCACTCAGCAACCTCATTCGTTGCAGCGAATCACCCGGCCCAGGGAATGTAGTCACCCAGCCATTCGAACCAAAGCCAGCGTCCAGCTCGCCACCCGCAGTCAGACGGGTGATGCAATACGATCTGTTCAACGGCGTGATGATGTTCTGGCAACTTCCAGCCAAGACCAATTTCCCGTCTGGCTGCAACGCGATGTCCTGTAGGCTCATTGCACCATATCCTGCGGGTAGCGAGATCTGGGTTTGCCCGTTGATTCCGTAGGTGGCATCGAAACCGACGCCGTTGGCGCTTACCACCGCAGTGCACCATACCGACAACGCACCGCTGGTGCAACTCCCTGCGACCCAGATCCGACCATCAGGTCGCAACGCAATCAACGGACTGGTGGTGTTGGGCAATACGTAGCTCACCCCGCCCGCGCCGAAGGTGGCGTCGGGCCAGGCGTTACTGGTCGCCGGGCGCCACCGATAAATGCAAGCCCATATTTGCGTGTAAGCAGGCGGCAACAAGCATGTTCCGCCCGCAAGAACGCCGCGGTCCGGAAGCGCAACCAGACTCGTGATCGATCCGCGAACGTCGGGTGTGTTCACGCCATCGAAATAGCTGAAACCGGCAGTTGCACCGAAGCTAGTATCGACGGCGCCGACGGGCTGTGCATCCGCCACTCCAAACGGGAGCGCGACCGACAGGAACATGGCGCCAACGCCCAGCAGGCGCAGCATGTCAAACATTCGTTTGCATAAGTGATGTGTCATGCTCGGAGTTGGGTTCTTGCGCTTGGCGTCAACCGGGGCAGGTTGCGCCTGTGCTCCCATTCCCGCGCACGGACGACCATCCCTGATACCTCGCGGCAACATCCAAGTGCAAGGTGGTATCGGCAGCGCGGCATGCCTTGATGCGGTGAAACACATCAGCTCCCGTCCAAGCAGTCCTAGTTTGAGCACTGTTCGCACCTATGGCGCCACGGGCATGTTGCATTCGTTGAAAAGGTAGTCACGCACCTGCACCCAAGTGGTTCGCGTGGCACCTGCGCCCAGCGCCCCCGAAAGCGCAGCATTCGCTCTGATGCCCAGCGAAATGCGCGTGAGCAGCAAGCCGTCGGTGGCCGGCTCCACCACGCCGTTGCCGTCGATGTCCATGGTGCACGCCTTGGCGGTGTTAGGGCCGCCGAGATAGCGGCGTACGCAGGGGCGGTCTTGTGAGTTGGTGCAACGTCCTCCCACCAGGACTTTTCCATCCGCCGCCTCTTCAACGATGTTGAGCACATCCGCACCTGCGGTAAACGGCGAGCCGTTGACGTACTCAAACCGTCCGGCGACGCCGTACGCGGAGTCGAGCACGCCATTGGGGGTGAAGCGTGCCGTGCACAGGATCGCACCGTTGTTGCATACGCCGTGGAAGAAGATGCTCCCGTCCCGCAAAATCTTCGCGACGTACGCGTTGCCATCGTTTGAAGAATCGATATTGATGTCACCGGCGTTGCCAGTCGTCGGATAGGTGCCGCCAAACGAGGCGTCACTGGTCTGCGTGGCCCAGTCGTACCGGGTTGCGTACATGCGATAGCGACTCGAATCCCACGCGATACCGGCTATGGTCACCTTGCCGGCGCGTTCACGGACGTCCTTAACCTCTTCGGCAAGGTTCGTCCCCCAGCTGCTGTTGAGCGTTCCCATAAATGAACCGCTCGCGGAATAGCGGAGATTGCAGGCCACTACAGGCGCCGAACCGCAACTGCCGGTGGCGTAGAAACCCCCGTCGCTGAGCAACGTAAGCTTGCTCAACGTATCGTAGGGTCCAGGTACGGTCGTAACCCAATTGCTGCTACCAAAGGTGGTATCGAATGCACCGTTGGCCGTCAGCCTCGTGAGGCAGAATGAACGGTTAGTACTGACACTAGAGACGTAACAAGTGCCGGCAATCAGCAGCTTGCCGTCCGGCTGCAACGCGATATCACTGATATACATGTCGCTGTAGCCCGAAGGCCGCGGAATTTGCGAAACCCCGCTTGCGCCGTAGCTCGTATCAAACCCGCTGCCGTTCGCGTTCACCACCGCGGAGCACCAGTAGTAACCGGTGCCAGTTGCACAATCGGCAACCGTCCAGATGCGACCGTCCTTGCGTCGCACGATGCGGGTATTGGCGGCGTCCGCCATCACGTAGCTCACCCCGTTGGCGCCGAACGTCGGGTCAGGCAAATTGGCGCTATCTAACCCTCTCCAGCGATACAGGCACGACCAGTTCACCGTGTACGCCGGTGGCAGTTTGCAGGGGCCGCCGGCGAGCACTCCGCCATCGGGCAGGGCGACCAGGCTGGAGACGCTCCCCCGCACGTCGGCGGTGTTGACGCCATCGAACAGCGCGAAACCGTTCGCAAACCCGAACCCACTCTCATCCGCTGCCCCCACCGTCTGCGCCTGCGCGGGCCGCCCGCACAGTGCGGCCAGGGTGAGCACAACGACGAACGCGAACGCTAGAGAGATCGGTGCCCTGAAGGTGATTCGCCGTGGAATGGCTGCCATGGGTTGCCCTGCAAAAATCGTGATCGGAATCGCGCAAGGATTTAGCATTTGCATCGCAGGCGCAAGTTAACCTCGGTTAGCGTCTGTCACCTCGAAAGGCCTTTGCAGATGACCGACAACAAGCGCGAAAACGGAGACGACAATTGCCGGAAGCTTCCGGCGCAAACGGAGCGCAACGAAGCCGCGTGGCTCACGCAGCTTGAACTGCTCGCTAGCCTGCCTCACGCGGCGACGGCGCTGATTCCAGCGGTGGTTGCTGCTGTGCGCGATGGCGTCGATGCCGACTTTGGCGCCTTCGGATGGGTAGAGGGCGAGCATCTGCGGCCGGTGGCGTTCTGGTCAGAGCGGATGACGGAGCCTGTCTTTCGTGCGTTCACGTCGCACCTTGATGTCTTCTTCGATGAATTCCCGTTGCGCATTCAGCTTGATTCTGACGGCGAGGCGATTCGCGCGTTTCAGGACATTCCGGACTACGAGTCACACTGGCACTTGACGGAAATCCTCGCACCGCTCGGTACGCGCTGGGCTACCGGCGTACCTGTCCGCGACGGCCATGGCCAGTGCTGTGGCTTTCTGTATCTCTATCGTCGCGCCGAGGCTGGGCGCTTTACGGACGACGAACAGGCCGTGCTGCGCCGCGCACGCGACCAGCTTGCCGGGCTGCATGCAGTCGCCGATGTAACACGGGCCGCACCGCTTCGCCTGACGGCTACCGCCACGTTTCAATTTGATGCGCAGGGCGTGATGGTTGCGCGGAGTGCGCGGGCGATTGAGCTGCTGTACCTCTGTCAGGACGTTCGTATCGGTGTGCTGGACTGGGCGCGACAGGATATTGAGGCGTTGCCAGAAGCGCCGCGCCAGTTGGTGCGTGCGCTGCTGGCGAACAGGGCGGGCGACAACGACGGGACAGCAACCGCCTGCTCGCTCGATCTTTCCGCGGGGCGTTTTGATTTTCGTGTGGAGCGCCTGCAGCGACTTGACGGGGGGGCGGCGCAGGCGACCGTCACCATCCATCACTGGCAACCGGCCGATATCGTGGTGGCACGGCAGCTCGCGGGCTGGCCGCTTTCTGCGCAGGAAAAACGCCTCATCGTCGCCACTGCGCGCCAACAGGAGCACAAGGACATTGCCGATTCGCTAGGCATCACGGTCGGCACGCTAAAGGTCTACGTGAATCGGCTCAACACCAAGCTCGGTGTCGATTCTCGGCAGGCCTTTGTGGACCGTCTTCTCGCTGACGCGGGCAAGGGGTAGCCGCTAGGGCGCTAGTGGTCTGACGGTACACGCGCGAGTGCGCAACGCACTTTAGTCTACGTCGCAAGCCCCCACGCACTTTCTCCAATAAAATCAATGGTTTTCGCGACCTGATCGAAATCCGATTCGTACTGAATGGCATCTACCGCTCCCCAACCAACGCTCGCTCGTGATCTTCGTCCGGCAGCGTTCGCATCGCGCCCAACGGCGGTGACGCTCGGCAACTTTGACGGTGTGCATCGCGGTCATCAGGCAATGCTGGAGGTGACCTGCCAGGCCGCGCGGCAGCGCAATTTGACGCCCACGGCCCTCACGTTCGCACCGGCACCCGGCGAGTTTTTCGCACGGCGCGCCGGCAAAACACCGCCCGCGAAACTGCAACGCCTTCGCGACAAATTGGCGTGCATTTGGGCGGTGGGGATTCATCACATTCAGGTGATGCGCTTTAACGCCAAGCTGTCTGAAATGTCGCCGGACGCGTTCTGCGACGCGGTTTTGAAGGCGGGGCTCAACGCGAAGTGGGTCATCGTTGGCGACGATTTTCGTTATGGCAAGGGTCGCGCGGGTGACGTCAAGACGCTGCATGCGTGGTGCGCGGCCAACGGCGTGGAGTGTTACGTTATGCCCGCGGTGAAGGCGATGGACGTGCGTTTCTCATCCACGTTGGCCCGCGAGATGCTCGCCGAGGGCGACACCGTCACTGCGGCGGCAATTCTCGGGCGGCCCTACCGCATCAGCGGCAAAGTGTCGCACGGCCAAAAGCTCGGGCGCACGCTCGGTTTTCCGACGATCAATTTGCCGCTCTGGACACCGCTCCCGCTTTCGGGCATTTACGCGGTGCGGGTCTACGGCGTTGACGTCGCCGGCGGTGCCGCAGTGATGGGCGCGGCGAACGTGGGCGTACGCCCGACGGTGCTCGATAACGGACAACCGCTGCTCGAAGTATTTCTACTCGATTTTCAGGGCGATTTGTACGGGCGGCGAGTCGTCGTTGAGTTTGTCAAACGCATTCGTCCGGAAGAAAAATTTGATTCGCTAGACGTCTTGACCGCGCAAATGCATCGCGATATCGCTGCGGTGCGCGACGTATTCAAGTCGGCGGGATGACGCGTGGGAGCGGCGGAGGCCGCGAATAACCGCTTTCACGGCTTCCGCCGCTCCCACAGAGAAAACGTCAAGCAAAGGGAAGACTGCGTCGAGGACGCGAATCCCAAAATGCGTCAAGCGCTGGCACCGGCAGCTCGCCAGCCAGCCCGATTGCGATCAAAGCAGGTTCGCTTCGCGCAACCAGCGCGCGCCGCACCGATCCATTGCGCCCGGAAAACTGCACTTCACTCCAACCGTGTTCGACGGTGTGAATCCACCCTTTGAGCCGGAGCAGGCCGGTGGGCGGCGCTTTGAGCCAAGTCTTCACCTCATCGACGGTGAACGCGCGCTCGGGCGCGCTTGACCAAGCCGCAAACTGATCGACATGGTCACCGCCGCGTCGACGGCGCATGGCCTGCGCCGCTGTGAACTCACCAAGTTCTGGTAGGTGCAAACCGCTCAACATCGGCAACGGGACGGCGCCGTTCTTCGTTTCAACGCGATGTGCGCGAGGCGCGAACTCCTTAAGCCACGCACGCGCCGCAGAGAGCGTTTCAGCGGCGACCAAGTCCACCTTGTTCAACACCACCAAATCTGCATGCGCCAACGGGCGTTCAATGGAGTCGCGCAGCAGTGGATTCGCAAGATGCTCGGCCAACGCGGACGTGTCGAGTAACACGATGACGCCATCGAGCGCGAGACTTGGCTCGGCAAGCCCGATCTGCGCGATGCGCCAGGGATCGGACACGCCACTGGCCTCAATCACGATGCCGTCGTACGGCGGAGAAGCATCGAGTACGCGAATGAGCGCTTGTGAGAGGTCATCGCCGATGTTGCAACAGACGCAGCCGTTGGTAAGCGCGATGGTGTCGCCGTTCGCGGTCGCGATCATGCTCGCGTCAATGTTGATCGCGCCAAAGTCGTTGACCAGCACTGCGAAGCGTTTTCCCTGCGTTTCGCGCAGCCAGTAGTTCAGTAACGTCGTCTTCCCGGCGCCGAGAAAGCCGCCGATCACGGTGAGGGGGATGCGTTGCACCAGCGCAGCAGTCATGCGTGGACGGTCGCCGGAAACACCTGCCCCGACAAGACCGTGCCCCACACGCGGACGTCCTTCAGCGCGTTCGGCGCCACGGCGAACGGGTCGTCTTCGAGCACCGCAAAATCCGCGCGCTTGCCACATTCGATGCTGCCGATTTCGTGATCAAGCTTCAGCGTGTATGCCGGGCCGAGCGTTATCGCGCGCAACGCGTCCATCACGCTCAGTCGCTCGTTCGCGCCGAGCACGCGTCCCGACGGCGTCACGCGATTGACCGCGCACCATGCGGTAAAGAGCGGCGCAAGCGGCGTTACCGGCGCGTCGGAGTGAATCGCGAGCGGCACACCCGCGTTCAGCGCGCTTTGGCAGGCGTCGAGACGATTGGCGCGGTCCGGCCCCATCGTCATCTCGTAGTGTTGGTCGCCCCAATACCAGAGATGGTTGGCGAACAGGTTGGCGCACAAACCCAGCGCCGCCATACGTTTGAACATCGGCGCGTCGATCATCTGTCCGTGTTGCAGCGTGTGACGATGATCGGGACGCGGCGCGCGAGCAAGAACGCGTTCGATCGCGTCGATGGCGACCAGACTCGCTTCGTCGCCATTCGTGTGCGTGTGAATAGTTAAGCCCGCGCGGTGATACGTCTCGAAATCAGCCTCGTACTGCGACGGCGCGGTAACCCAAATCCCGTTCGGTGCGCCATTGAAATGGCCCGGCCAGCGCATGCGCGCCGAGAAGCCTTGAATTGATCCATCGAGCATCATTTTCACGAGACCGAAGCGCAGCCGATCAGTGTTCTTGGGCAGCAAAGTTTTGACGTGTTCTGCGCCTGCTGCCGCGCCGTGCGTGCCGTGAAACGCTTTGAACGCAGGCAGGATGCGCACGCTGTAATTGTCGTTGCCTGTCGCACGTTCCAAGACAGCGAGATCGGCCTCCCCGAGCGTGTTCACCAAATCGGTTGCGGTGGTGACGCCTTGCGCGCGACAAATCGCGGCAAATCCGGCCATGCCGCTGTCGTTCATCGGCGCAATGAGTCCGGCATTGCCCACTTTGCGGATCACGAGAAACATCGCGGCGGGTTCTTGCAGTTCGCCGATGGGGTCACCTGCGCGCGCGCCCTCCGTGAATTTGACGACGCCTTCGACTTCCGTTTCCGACGAAATCTCCGCCCAGCGGAGCATCGCCGAATTGGCGTTGAGCAAATGTCCGTTGGCGTGCGCGATGACGATAGGGCGTTTGCCGTTGCCGACGCGGTCTAAATGATCAATCGTCATGCGTTCGCCGCCGAAAAAGATCGGATCAAAGCCCCAAGCGATGATGGGTTTTGTCTCCGGTTCTCCGCGCGCAGCCATCTCTGTATCGATTTCATGCAGGCGCGCAACGACGGCATCCATCGACCGTAGGCCCGGCCAAACTTTTCCATTGGGGTCACGCCGATCAAACCACCCCAGATACGGCGAGTCCCACATGCCGCCTTCTTTGAGGTGACAGTGGCCTTCGACAAAACCGGGTAGCAGCACTTTGTCGGCGAAGCGCTCGTCCAGCTCAAACGCGCCCCACGCGCTCACCTGTGCAACGTCGCCCACCGCAAGAATGCGCCCATCACGCACCGCCACGTGCGTGGCCGTGGGTTGCATGGGGTTCATGGTGTGGATGGTTTTGGCGCGATAGACGGTGGTGGTGGCGGGCATTTTTTCTTGACGCGGATTACGCAGATTGCGCAGATTAACGCAGATTTCAAACCAGAGCCCGATTCGAAAGGCGTGTCAGAAAGTTGTCGTCCCCGCGAAGGCGGGGACCCAGACCGAATCGCCGCAACGGTGATCTCCCGTCGGGCGATCGTGGCGGGGAGGGTCTGGATTCCCGCCTTCGCGGGAATGACACGGAGTGCAAATGACCGCATGGAATCTGCGCGAATCTGCGTGAAATCAGCGCAATCTGCGTCAAAAAATTGTTCGTCAGCACGACAAAACCCGTTGCCGTAGAAATTGAGCGAAAATACGGGTTATGCCTTCTGCTCAACTTCCCGTCTGCGTCGTCAAGACGCTTGCCCGACAAACGCGGCACTACCGAATTAGCGGCTGACCCTCCGCGCGTTGTTCGCGCGCGACCACAAACAATGGCGTCACCCCGGCGCAGGCCGGGGCCCAGAACGTTGTCGCAACGCTCCCTGTTGACTGTCCTCACAACGCACTGGATTCCGGCTTTCGCCGGAATGACGAAATAGAAAATTTCGCCGTTATCGATCATGAATACAAAAACTGACGCGCCCGCAAAAGCGGACAACAAGTCCACGCTCAACTTAATCGACACACCATTCCCGATGCGCGGGGATCTCGCCAAACGCGAACCGAAATGGGTCGCGGAATGGACCGAGAAAAAGCTCTACCACGCAATCCGCGCCAAAGCGGCGGACCGTCCGCGCTGGGTGCTGCACGATGGGCCACCGTACGCCAACGGTGACATCCACATCGGGCATGCCGTCAACAAAGTGTTGAAAGACATCGTCGTAAAATCGAAATTGATGGCGGGCTATGACGCGCCTTACGTTCCGGGTTGGGATTGCCACGGCATGCCCATCGAAATCCAAATCGAGAAAAAATACGGCAAAGGTTTGCCACCGCAAGAGGTGCAAGCCAAGAGTCGCGCGTATGCAACCGAGCAAATCGACAAGCAACGCAAAGACTTCATGCGCTTGGGCGTACTTGGTGAGTGGGAAAACCCATACACGACGATGAATCCAGTGGCCGAGGCGAACGAGATCCGCGCGCTCCGGAAAATCTACGACGCCGGCTACGTGTTCCGCGGTTTGAAGCCTGTGAACTGGTGCTTCGACTGTGGTTCCGCGCTGGCCGAGGCCGAGGTCGAATACCAAGACAAAACCGATATCGCAGTGGACGTGGGTTTCGCGTTTGCCGAAGTCGACAAACTTGCGAAGGCGTTTGGTCTTCCTAAGCTGCCGCACGATCATGGGTATCTGGTGATCTGGACCACGACGCCGTGGACGTTGCCGTCGAACCAAGCGTTGAATTTGCATCCGGAATTTGACTATGCGTTAGTCGAAACGACCGATGCGGCGCGTCCACTGCTGCTGTTAGCGCAAGATCGCGTCGAAACGTGTCTTGCATCGTGGGGCATGCAGGGCAAGGTCATCGCAACGTGCAAAGGCTCGGCGCTCGATCACGTCGCATTCCGGCATCCTTTCTACGATCGCTTGAGCCCGGTTTACCTCGGTGATTACGTAACGCTAGACACCGGTACCGGCATCGTGCATTCGGCGCCGGCTTACGGTATCGAAGACTTCTTGTCGTGCCGCGAAAACGGCGTGAAAGACACTGAAGTGTTGACGCCGGTGATGGGCGATGGCAAATACGTGGACAGCCTCCCCGAGTTTGGTGGCCTTTCGATCTGGGACGCCAATCCGAAAATCGTCGAGCACATGCGCGCCAAAGGCTCGCTATTCAAAGCCGAGAAGTTTCAGCACAGCTACATGCATTGCTGGCGGCACCGCACGCCGATCATCTATCGCGCGACCAATCAGTGGTTTGCGGGGATGGATGTGACACCGAAGGCGGGTGGAAAGACGCTGCGCCAAACCGCTTTGCAAGCGGTAAGCGACACCAAGTTCTTCCCGACCTGGGGACAAGCACGTCTGCACGCGATGATCGCCAATCGCCCGGACTGGACGCTGTCACGGCAACGTCAATGGGGCGTGCCGATGGCGTTCTTCATCCATCGTGAAACGGGTGCGCTGCATCCGCGCACTAGTGAGCTTCTGGAGGCGGTCGCCAAGCGCGTGGAGCAGGGCGGTATCGAGGCGTGGCAAACGCTGAACCCAGTCGATTTGCTGGGCGACGACGCGAAGGACTACGTCAAGAATCCGGACACGCT
>JAKPSO010000868.1 GCA_029571495.1 Pseudomonadota bacterium | reverse complement strand
GTGACGGAATCCTCCGAGTAAAAAACCAGTGGATTATGCTTAGCGCGGGCCGTGCTGTCAACGCGCGGTTGCCCCAATGTCCCATTTGGCGCGGTTTCCAGCGCATTTATGTCGTTTTTGCATTCAGGAGCAGCGTTGCGCGCTTTCATTTTCGATATGGACGGCACAGTCGTCGACAACATGGGCTACCACCAACTGGCTTGGGACGCGATGCTCACCGACCTTGGGATCAGCGTTGATCGCGACGAATTTTTCGCGTGGTCGGCGGGCTTAACGAACGCAGAAATCCTGCCACGCCTCTTGGGCGGCCCCGTAAGTGATGCCGAAGTCGCACGCCACGCCGCGCGCAAAGAGGCGCACTACCGCGAGCTGTACGCACCCAAGGCCGAGACGATGCACGGTTTCGACGCGTTCTTGCAGCAACTTATCGATGGCGAACACCGCCGCGCCGTGGGCACCGCCGCACCACCCGCCAACATCGAAATTGTGCTGGATGCGCTGAAGCTGCGCGAGCGTTTTCACGCGGTCGTTGGCGCAGCCGATGTATCGCGCGGCAAGCCCGACCCGGAGATATTTTTGACCGCCGCCGCACGCATCGCCGCAGAACCCGCCGATTGCGTGGTGTTCGAGGACGCGCCTGCGGGCATCGAAGCGGCACGCCGAGCAGGCATGGCCTGCGTAGTCGTTGCAACGACGCTTTCGCGCGAACAATTCGCGGCGCTACCGAACACCGGGCACGTGTTGCACGTGATTGATGATTTCACCGATCCGGCATTGCAAGCGTTGCTTAGGTAGCGAAGCACTCCTTAGGGATTAACAGCGGAACGGCTCTCGTTTGTGGGAGCGGGCTTGCCCGCGATTAGCGCGCACGACTGAGCCGGTTCTCGGTTGACGATCCCGAATCGCGGGCAAGCCCGCTCCCACAGGCTCTAGCCGCCGACGCGCACTGCAACTAAGCCTGACTAAGCGCTCGGCAATGCCCGTCGACGCTTAGCCCCGTATGCGCCTCACGCACGCAGTCATCACCGTCAGCAAACGAAATGTCCGATTTGCCGTCCCTGCTGCGTTCTTGCTGCATGAACCATCGTTCCTACGCCTCACAACAGTGGGCGTCTCCACGTTTTCACGCAAAGCACCAATTTCATGATTGAACTGCTCCGCCCCCTATCACGCGTCGTCGCGGCTGGTTTCGCCGTGACAACCGCGCTCGCCCATTGCCAAACCGGTTTGTTGAACGACACCGGTATGACGAGTTGTTACCGAACCGACGTTACCGGCTTAGTACCGTGCACTTTCGCAATCGTAGGCAACGACGGCAACCTCCCTCACCAAGATGCACGTTATGGTCGTGACGTGGCGAGCCCAATCAAAGTAGGGGGCGGCGCGGCGGGTTTTGACTTCACGCGCATCTGCTGGAACGGCTCGCCCGAGGGCACCACGACAGGCGCAAACCCCTGCACTGGCTCGCTCATAGCAAATACGACTGGCACCGCCAGTGCCACGCCCGCGACGGACTGGGCCTGCACCCGCGACAACGTCACCGGACTGGTGTGGAGCTTACAAACGCAGTCTGCGACTTGGACCAGCGCGACCGCAGCGACCTACCCGGACGCAGGTCACAACACGCCTGCACGTTGCGGCACGATCACTAATGGCAGCAGCTGGCGCCTACCGACCCGCCGCGAGTTACTCGGTATCGTACACAACGGGGCGACGAGTAGCCCCCGGGTCGATACCGCATATTTCCCGTCCACCCAAAGCGGCTCGTACAGAACACCGCACAGCGTTGCGTCCCAGCCGGGTTCCTCGTGGCTCGTCTCCTTCGATG
>JAKPSO010000864.1 GCA_029571495.1 Pseudomonadota bacterium | reverse complement strand
AGAAATGCCACGTTCCGTTCGAGAAGAACGCGCAGGATCGTTTGTGCCTCGATTGCCACAAAGACATCAATGTCGATTTGCAGCAAAAGCGCGGCCTGCATGGCAAGCAGAAGCGCGCTGCGTGCCGCACTTGTCACACCGACCATAAAGGTCGCAATGCAGATATTTTGAAGTTCGATAAGGCGAACTTCAAACACGACAGCCTCACCGAATATCGCTTGGAAGGTGCGCACAGGCCGCTGAAGTGCGAAAGCTGCCACCCCGTAAACAAGAAATATCGTGACTCGCCAAAAGTGTGCGACGGCTGCCATCGTAAAGACGATGTCCACAAGGGCAGCTTGGGGTCGAAGTGCGAGAACTGTCACGCGGCGAGCGCAACGAGCGGGTGGAAAGATGTCCGCTTCGACCACGATAAAGACACGAAGTTTGAGCTCTTGGGCAGTCACGCAAAGGTCAAGTGCGCGACTTGCCACGTTGGCAACAAATACAAGGGCGTGCCGACAACCTGTGTCGGTTGCCACAAGAAAGACGACAAGCACAAGGGCTTCTTGGGCGAACGGTGCGAGTCCTGTCATGGTGTGAAGACTTGGAAGTCGACGTTCAACCATGATGTGGATACCACGTATGCGTTGCGTGGCAAGCATCGTGTCGCCAAGTGCGAAAGCTGCCACACGGCGGCGCCCGCTCGCTTGAAATTACCTTCGCAGTGCAATAGCTGCCACAAGGCTGATGACAAACACCAAGGCACTTTGGGCACGCAGTGTGGCGATTGCCATACCGAACGCAAGTGGACCGAGTCGAAGTTTGACCACTCAACGACAACCTTCTCGTTAGACGGCAAACATCGCGAGGCTGAATGCAAAGCGTGCCATCCGAAATCGCCCAACTTCAAGAACGCGCCCAAGGAGTGTTTCGCCTGTCACGAAAAGGACGACCGTCATAAGGCCACTTTAGGCAAAGAGTGCCAGACCTGTCACAGCGCAAAAGACTGGCGTGTACCGAACTTTGACCACGCCAAGGCTCGCTTTCCGTTGCTTGACAAACATCGGATCGCGCGTTGCGACGCGTGCCATACCAAGCCCGATCACTATCGCAATATCGCGAGCACCTGCGTCAGTTGCCACCAAAAAGACGACACCCACAAAGGGGACTACGGCGATAGATGCGACACCTGTCACAACGCACGAGATTGGAAGGCTTATGCGTTTGATCACAACAAACTGACCAAGTTTTCGCTCTCAGGCAGTCACTCGCCCTTGACCTGCAACAAGTGCCACACCGGACCGCTCTATACCAAGAAAACGGAAACAGCTTGCGTGTCGTGTCACCAAAAAGATGATGTCCATAAGGGCGAACTTGGCAAGGACTGTGTTGCCTGCCATGCGGATACGAAGTGGACTAAGACGTACTTCAATCACGACAAGACTAAGTATCCGTTGACCGGTGCGCATCGTCTTGTCACGTGCAAATCCTGCCACGCGACGTCACGCTACCTAGATGCACCAAAGACCTGTGTGGGTTGTCACAAAAAAGACGACGTTCACAAGACGACGTTGGGCGAAAAGTGCGAATCGTGCCACGTCACACGAACGTGGCTGGCGTGGCAGTTTGATCATGACCGCGACACAAAATTCGCACTTGACGGCGGCCACAAGAAAGTGGACTGCAAGACCTGCCACACGAAGCCCCTTGCGGCGGTGCTGGGAGCGAAGTGCGACAGCTGTCACCAACGCGACGATATTCACAACGGCGGCTTCGGTCGACGCTGCGAGCAATGCCATTACACAAAAGACTGGCGGACGCTGCGCCTAGGCGCAAAAGGAGCCCGACAATGATCACACACACTTACGGCATGTGGCGATGGTCGCTGTCCATATTGGCGGCCGTCACGCTCTTGTTCGGTGGCCTTTCAGAGGCACAAGTACGTCCCGCCAAGTTTGATCACCTAGCCGCGAGTGGATTCGTGCTCGACGCCACTCACGAGCGGGCGGCCTGCGAAACGTGTCACGTCAAGGGCGTGTTTAAGGGCACTCCAAAAACGTGCGAGGGCTGCCACTCAACGGGTTCCCGCGTCGTTGCGACGCCGATGTCCGCCACACACCTTCCGACGACGCAATCGTGCGACACCTGCCACAAGACGTCGGGTTGGTTGGGGGCCAAGTTCAGCCACGCTAACGTTGTCGCTGGTAGCTGCGCCACCTGCCACAACAATACAACTGCACGCGGCAAGTCGCCCAGCCACATTGTGACGTCCGCGCCGTGCGACACCTGCCATAAAACAACATCGTTCACGCCAGCAACATTCAGCCACAGCGCGGTCGTCGCGGGCACTTGCGCTGCGTGTCATAACGGTACTGCGGCGCGCGGAAAGACGGCAACACACATCACTACTTCGCAAAGTTGCGATAGCTGTCACAAGACTACGGCATGGACTCCAGCGGCGTTTAGTCACGCTTCCGTGATCACCGGTACCTGCGCGACCTGTCACAACGGAACGTCCGCGCGTGGCAAGTCGGCAAACCATGTGAACACGACACAGAGTTGTGACACTTGCCACAAGACAACGACGTCTTGGACGCCCGCATCTTTTAGCCATGCGGAAGTCGTCTCGGGCACCTGCGCTACCTGCCATACTGGCGCAACCGCGCGCGGCAAGCCAGCGACGCACTTGTCAACAACGCAATCTTGTGACACCTGTCACAAGACCACCGCGTGGTTGCCCGCCTCGTTTAGCCACGCCGCCGTGGTGCCTGGCACGTGCGCGAGTTGCCACAACAACACCACTGCCAAGGGCAAATCTGCGACGCACTTACCCACCACGCAGAGCTGCGACACGTGCCACAAGATTGGCAGTTGGACGCCAGCGTTCTTCTCGCATTCTGGTGTCGTTGTAGGCACCTGCGCCACTTGCCACAACGGAACCGCCGCACGCGGCAAAACCGCGACGCATATCGCCACCAACGACAGTTGCGACACGTGTCACAAAGTGACCGCGTGGACGCCGGTTACGTTTAATCACACTAACGTTGCTGCGGGCTCCTGTGCGAATTGCCACAATGGCACCAGCGCCAAAGGGAAGTCGGCATCTCATCTGCCGACGACACAGAGTTGTGACACGTGTCATCGCACCAGCGGCTGGGTACCTGCCACGTTCAACCACACCGGCGTGGTCGCGGGCACATGTTCGACATGCCACAACGGCACGACAGCCAAGGGCAAGAGCGCGACGCACTTGCCGACGAATCAAAGCTGCGACACCTGCCATCGAACGACGGCATGGACCCCAGCGACTTTCAACCACACCGGGGTAGTTGCGGGCACCTGCGCAACCTGCCACGACGGCACGACCGCGCGCGGAAAAACAACGACGCACGTTTCAACAACCGCGAGCTGCGACACCTGCCACCGTGTTTCGGGGTGGTTGCCAGCGACCTACGTTCATCCGGCGAATTCGGCTGGCGCTTGCTCGACATGCCACGTGACAGGCGGTTCAGGCCTCGCAAAGAATTCGGGGCACATTCCGACGAGTGCACAGTGCGACACCTGCCACAAGAACACGACGACGTTCAAACCCGCGGTGATGAGCCACTCTGGCACCAGCGGACCGATCGCCGCGGGCAACTGCTCCACTTGCCACAGCGGCGCATTCACCGCCGTCAATGCACTCACGAAGACCGCAACACACGTATCCACCACTGCACAGTGCGACACCTGCCACACATCCACGACCGTCTGGACGGGCGCGAATTTCTCGCATCCGGCCACCGCTGCGGGCAATTGTTCGACGTGCCACGTCGCAGGCGGCGCGTCGAAAATCTTTAAGACGGCATCGCACATTCCCACCGCCGCGCAGTGCGACACGTGTCACAAAAATTTCTCGTCGTTCAAACCTGCCGTGATGAGTCACTCTGCAACGTCAGGACCGCTAGCGGCCGGGAACTGTTCGACCTGTCACAGTGGGACCTACACCGGCGTCAACGCGCAAGCCAAGAGCGCGACGCACGTGTCGACGACGGCGCAGTGCGACACCTGCCACACGTCGACCACGGTGTGGACGGGGGCCAGCTATCAACACCCCGCGACCGCTACTGGTACGTGTGCGACATGCCACGTGGCCGGCGGTGCTTCAAAAATGTCTAAAGCGGCTACACACCTTCCAACAACGGCGCAGTGCGATACGTGCCACCGGAATTTCTCATCGTTTAAACCCGCCGTGATGAGCCATTCGGGCACGGCAGGCCCCGTCGCGGCCGGCAATTGCTCGACCTGTCACAGCGGCACGTACACATCCATCAACGCGCAGACTAAGACCGCTACGCACGTCTCGACCACAGCGCAGTGCGACACCTGCCACACTTCGACCACGGTGTGGACTGGCGCGAACTATCAACATCCCGCGACGGCAACAGGAAATTGCTCCACGTGTCACGTTGCGGGTGGTGCGTCGAAGGTTTTCAAATCAGCCACGCATATTCCGACGACCGCCCAGTGCGACACCTGCCACAAGAACTACTCGTCGTTCAAGCCGGCAGTGATGAGTCACTCCGGCACGACCGGCCCGATTTCGGCCGGGAATTGCTCCACATGTCACAGTGGCGCGTACACCTCAGTGAATGCGCAAACGAAGACCGCAACGCACGTCTCTACTACGGCACAGTGCGACACATGTCATACGTCCACGACGTTGTGGACTGGCGCGAACTATCAACATCCCGCGACGGCAACGGGAAATTGCTCCACGTGTCACGTTGCGGGCGGCGCGTCGAAGGTTTTCAAGTCAGCCACGCACATTCCGACGACCGCCCAGTGCGACACCTGCCACAAGAACTACTCGTCGTTCAAACCTGCCGTTATGAGTCACTCGGGGACTACCGGCCCGATTTCCGCAGGTAACTGTTCGACGTGTCACAGCGGTGCCTACACGGCAGTAAACGCACAGACGAAGACAGCGACGCACGTTTCTACCACCGCGCAATGCGACACCTGTCACACATCCACCACAGTGTGGACTGGTGCGAATTACCAACATCCGGCGACTGCAACTGGTACGTGCTCAACTTGTCACGTGTCCGGCGGCGCTTCGAAGGTGTTCAAGGCCGCAACACACATCCCTACGACAGCCCAGTGCGATACATGCCATCGGAACTACTCGTCGTTCAAGCCGGCAGTGATGAGCCACTCCGGCACGACCGGCCCGATCTCGGCTGGAAACTGCTCAACATGTCACAGTGGCGCGTACACCGCAGTGAACGTACAAACCAAGACTGCGACGCACGTTTCCACGACCGCACAGTGTGACACCTGTCATTCGTCAACTACGGTGTGGACGGGTGCGAATTTCCAGCATCCGGCGACAGCAACTGGCACATGCTCGACGTGCCACGTATCCGGTGGCGCTTCAAAAGTTTTTAAGCCTGCTACACACATTCCAACGACGGCTCAGTGCGACACCTGTCACCGCAACTATTCTTCCTTTAAGCCTGCGGTGATGAGCCACACGGGCACGACGGGCCCGATCGCCTCCGGCAACTGTTCGACCTGCCACGGCGGTGCCTACACAGGGGTGAACGCGCAAGCCAAAACCGCAACGCACGTAACGACCACAGCACAGTGCGACACTTGCCACAGTTCAACCACGGTATGGACGGGCGCTAGCTATCAGCATCCAGCCACGGCGACGGGCACCTGTTCGACATGTCACGTCGCGGGCGGCGCGTCGAAAGTCTTCAAGTCGGCGACCCATATTCCGACCACGGCCCAGTGCGATACCTGTCATCGCAACTATTCCTCCTTTAAGCCCGCAGTGATGAGCCATACGGGCACTACCGGTCCGATTGCATCGGGCAACTGCTCGACGTGTCATGGCGGTGCGTACACGGCCGTTAACGCTCAAGCAAAGACGGCAACGCACGTAACAACCACAGCGCAATGCGACACCTGCCACACATCCACCACTGTGTGGACGGGCGCGAGCTACCAGCATCCCGCGACCGCAACAGGGACGTGTTCGACGTGCCACGTCTCCGGTGGCGCGTCGAAAATATTCAAGCCAGCGACACACATTCCAACGACTGCCCAGTGCGATACCTGTCACCGAAACTACTCCTCCTTTAAACCCGCGGTCATGAGCCACACGGGAACGACGGGACCGATCGCCTCCGGCAACTGCTCGACTTGCCACGGTGGCGCGTACACATCGGTGAATGCACAAGCCAAGTCCGGAACACACGTTTCGACGACCGCGCAGTGTGATACCTGCCACACATCAACGACCGTTTGGACCGGTGCTACCTTCGCGCACCCAGCAACGGCGGTGGGTTCATGTTCAACGTGTCATGTTGCCGGTGGGGCGTCAAAGTTCTTCAAGTCTGGAACTCACATTCCCACGACTGCTCAGTGCGACACCTGCCACAAGAACTACTCGTCTTTCAAACCTGCGGCGATGAGTCACACCGGCACGACGGGCCCGATTGCATCAGGTAACTGCTCAACCTGCCACGGTGGCGCATATACGTCAGTCAACGCACAAGCGAAAACGCAAACGCACGTGTCGACAACCGCGCAGTGCGATACGTGCCACAGGTCGACAACGGTGTGGACCGGCGCATCGTTCGCGCATCCCGCTACCGCGACGGGTACGTGTTCGACTTGCCATGTGGCGGGAGGCGTCTCTAAGGTCTACAAGACTGCGACTCATATCCCGACTACCGCGCAGTGTGACACCTGTCACAAGAATTACACATCGTTTAAGCCGGCCGTCATGAGCCACACTGGCACAACGGGGCCTATCGCAGCGGGCAATTGCGCGACCTGTCACAGCGGTGCGTACACCGCCGTGAATGCACAGGTGAAGAGTGCGTCGCATTTCATCACGACACGCGGTTGCGACTCCTGTCATGGTACGACCGTGTGGTCGCCCGCCAACACTTACAGCCACATCAGCATTGGCTACAAGGCTCATAGCTTCCGGACCTGTAACACGTGTCACACAACGAATAACGAGGTGATTGCCTGGCGAAGCGCCGCGTACAAGCCCGATTGCGCGGGCTGCCATTCAAACAAGTTCGGCGAACACCAGCACGTCAAGGTGAACTCGCCAAAGTTGATCTACACGGTGGCTGAACTCAAAGATTGCTCGGGTTCGTGTCACGAATACACGAGCGCAGCGATGACGACGATTTCACGTTCACGGACGTCGCAGCATCGTCCGACGAGTGGTTGGTAAACGAATACAACGAAGAAAGAAAAATATGTTGAAACGAATTGCGTGGTGGTTTGTTGTCGCGGTTAACGCCTTGTGCGTGACCAGCGTCAGTGCCCAACTTATCGACGACATCGAGGTGCGCGCCGTGGCCAATCGTGCCGAGGTGACGCTCAAGCTAGCCGCGCAGGTGCGTCTCGTCCGTAACGCCGTATCCGCAGACGGCAAGACGCTCGAAATCTTCTTCCAGATCACGCAGTCCGACGAGGCAATCGCGCGCATCGTTGAAGAGGCAAGAAAGTCGCCGCCCAACGCGCCTATTGAACCCTTCACCGTCAGCTACTCGCCTCTGAATCAAACCGGCATTCGCCGCTTGGACGTTGTGTTCTCGCAGTCCGTGAAGCCTGTCGTTCGCCTCGGGGGCAATGCGCGCAGCATCGTCCTCACACTGCCCCTGTTGCAGTCACCTGCGGAGCGTGCTGCGGTCGCGCCCGCTGTTCCCGCCGCCGCACCACCGCCTGTCGCGGCAACGAGCGCCGAAGTCAAACCACCCGTTGCGGCTGAACCAGCCGCGAGCGCACCAGCGAGTTCGATGAGCTCTAGCGATGTGCGTTCGATTCTGGATCGTGCGAAAAAAGCTTTAGCCGGCAAGGACTTCGACACGGCGCTAGCGCAGTTCAATATTTTGCTGAACATGCCGCAACACGAAGCAACGCTCGAAGCACAAGAATTGATCGGTGCCGCGCGTGTGGGTCTGGGTCAGACAAAAGCCGCGCGGGCCGAATACGACATGTACCTAAAGCTCTACCCGACGGGCGACGGCGCGACACGCGTGCGTGAACGCCTCAAAGAACTCGATCGCGCTCCGGCTGTCGCATCCACCGCCGCAGGTGGCGCAAAACCCTCATCGACGACGATGTGGGGCAGTGTTTCGCAAAGCTACTACGGCGGTCAGTCCCGCATCGACACCAGCACCATCATCGTCACGCCGGCCACGAACGCGACCACGATTGATCAACAGACCATCACGGGAACCGACCAATCATCTTTGGTGACGAACATTGACCTCAATGCCCGCATTCGCTCCGGCGACTGGGAAACACGCATGTCGGTGCGCGACACGTACACGGCAAGTCTGCTGCGCAACATTGCGAGCCGCAATCGCCTCACCGCTGCCTACGCAGACGTGAAGAACCAAGCCGATCACTACGGCATTCGCTTTGGTCGACAAAGCCCAACCGGCGCAGGTGTGCTCTACCGCTTTGATGGGATTTCCGGGAACTACGCGTTCTCCCCGACATGGAAAGCGAACTTCGTCGCAGGTACGCCATCGGACGTCACGCCGGGCGAGCGTAAGGCGTTTTACGGCGCGAGTGTCGATGCGGAAGGTATTCTCCCGAACCTCGGCGCCACGGCGTATTTCATCGAGCAGCGCGCCGGTTCGTACGCCGATCGTCGTGCGGTCGGCACAGAGCTGCGCTACAACACGGAACGCATCAACACCATTGGCACGTTTGATTACGACCTGCTGTTTCGACGCATCAACATTGGCTCGGTGCAGGCAACGTACACGGTGCCCGAGACCATCACTTTCAACGCGCTCTATGACTACCGCGCGTCACCACCGTTGCAACTCACCAACGGCATGGCAGGCGTGAATGCGTTTACCTTGGCAGACTTGATGGGACAAGTCAATCTGCGTACGGCGCAGGACTACGCCAGCGCGCTCACGGCTACCTCGCGCGTCGCCTCACTGGGGTTTACGGTGCCCTTCGCTAAAACATGGCAGGCAGGTTTGGACTACCGCATTTCTAGCGTCTCGGGTACGGGCGCAACGCCAGCGCTTCCCGCGTCTGACGCCAGCGGCGATATCAAAACGATCACTGCTCAACTGATTGCAAGCAGCATCTGGGGGCCATCTGACGTCTTTGTCGTCAATAGCAGTTACCTCACCGCGCCGACGTACAACGGTTGGCTCGTTGCGTTCAACCCACGCTTTGTGATCGCTACTCAGTGGACGGTCGAGCCTGTTTTGCGGTGGTTCCGTCAGGTTTCCACCAACGGCCAGACGCTCACGCGCTGGAGTCCGAGTCTGCGCGGATCGTACCGCTGGTCTGAGAAGGTCTATATTGACGCCGAAGCGAGCTGGGAGCTGAGCCGATCCAATTCGGTATCGGTCAACCAAAACAGCAACCATCTCTTCTATTACATCGGTTATCGGTATGACTTCTAAGCATGAATGATTCGTTTGTATTGTTAGCTGCGGTTTTCGCGGCTTTCGCCGCGGGCCTCGCGATTGCGGCGCTTGCGTGGTGGATTCACCTTCGACGCGCTGCGCCCCCGACTGCCGCTGACGCGGCGCCGAAGCGCACGCGTGCCCCGTTGATATTGCTCGCGGCTTCGGCTGGTTTGCTCGCTAGCGTCGCAGTTCTATATGCACTTTCCGACCGCACGCCGACGCCTCCGCCTGTCGCGCAAAATGCAACGGCACCAACGCCAGCGGTGGACGCGCTCGCTGCCTCGCTGGGCGTGAAGCCGGGCGCGCTGCCCGCTGCCGGTGCGCCGGACGTAACTGCCGCACGACAGGGGGGCGACCTTCCGGTGATGACAGAACGGCTCGAAAAACGCCTCAAAGAAAAAACGCCTGACGACCGCGCTGGCTGGGCTCTGCTCGCACGCAGTTATGTCGCCTTGGGTCGCGACGCTGATGCCATCGCCGCGTTCGAGAAGGCCGGCGGTGCGGCCAGTTCCGACGAACTACTTCGCAGTGAATTTGAGGCGACAAAGAAGCGAGTCGCCGGCGGCGGCGTGGCAGCGCCCACGGCACCAAGCGCTGCGCCGGCCGCGAGCGCGGCTTCGCCAGTAGCGCCCGCGGACACGAAGGTATTGCTTGGTGGCAAAGTAGAGCTTGCGAAGGGTATGGAAGCGCCGCAGGGCAAGCATTCTGCGCTGTTCATCATCGTGCGTGACGGCGAGCAAACGGGTGCTCCGTTGGCCACGAAGCGCCTTGCAGCGACTGCGTTTCCGATGAACTTCGAGTTGACCGATGCAGACTCGATGCTCCCTGGGCAAAAACTTTCCGCAGCGAAGAATCTCACGATTCGCGCGCGGCTTTCGCAATCGGGTGACGCGACCGCCCAGCCGGGCGATATCGAATCAGAGCCACAGAGCGTGACCGTCGGCAAGACTGCGTTGACCTTGCCTCTCTCGAAGCGTCGCGCCTAAACCACCTCCGCCCGCGGCGCGAACTCGCACCGCGGTCTGTGCTGTTCGACTAAACGGCGGCGATAACTAAGGCAGTGGCGGCCGTCACTTTCTTGGCGTAGTCGATTTGCAAGAACTCATTGGGTCCGTGCGCATTGGACTTGGGTCCGAGCACGCCGGTGACGAGCATTTGTGCATCCGGGAACTTCGCGCCGAGCATGCCCATGAATGGAATCGTGCCGCCTTCGCCCATGTACGCTGCGGGTCGGCCAAAATAGTGCATCGACGCGCAATCGAGTGCCACCGTCAGCCACGGCGCGAACGGTGGTGCGTTCCAGCCCGTCGCTGCGCTATCGGCTGCGAAGCTAACTTGCGCGTTGTACGGGGTGTTGTTTTCGACGAGACGTTTCACTTCGGCAGCCGCTTCAACGCCGTCAACGGTCGGCGGAATTCGTAACGACAGTTTTAACGCGGTGTATGGTCTCAGCACGTTGCCGGCCGCATTGGTCGGTGGCAACCCATCCGCACCCACCACCGAAAGCGACGCACGCCACGTGCGATTCAAAATCACGTCGACGGGATCTTTGCTCGTGGGCAGCGTGAATTCGTGCGCGCCGCCGCAGCTCTGCCACGGGAAGCGTTTCCACACCACGTCGCCCAAAATCTCGCACGCTTGCTGCGCTTGGGTCAAACGTTCTTCGGGAATGGGAGCGTTAAACACCGGCGATTTCGTCACGCCGGTGGCGGAGTCATCGATGCGGTCCAAGAGCTGCCGCGCGATACGGAAGGTGCTCGGTACCACGCCACCGGCGTCGCCCGAGTGCACACCTTCGGTCAACATGCGTACCGTCATCGTGCCGTTGACCAAGCCGCGCAACGACGTGGTCGCCCACAACTGTTCATAGTTTCCCGCGCCCGAATCGAGCGCCACCACGAGGCCGACGTCACCCATGCGCGGCGCCAATGCATCGAGATACGGCGGCAAATCGAATGAGCCGGATTCTTCGCACGTTTCGATGAGTCCGACGCAGCGTGGCCGTGAAATGTTCTCCGCGTCGAGCGCAAGAATCGCGGCGAGCGCAGCAAACACGGCATAGCCATCGTCCGCGCTGCCGCGGCCATAGAGTTTGCCGTCTTCGACCAGAGGCGTCCACGGCCCCAAATCTTCGCGCCATCCGGCCATTTCTGGCTGCTTGTCGAGATGACCATAGAGAAGCACCGTCTTGCCTGTTGCCTTTGTTCCCGTGCCGGGAATGTCGAAGAAGAGCACCGGCGTGCGGCCTTCGAGCGCGATGACTTCCAGCGTCATGTTCTTGACGGGTTGCGCCGCGACGAATTTCTGCGCTTGCTCAATGGCGCGCTGAATTTGTCCACTCCGCTTCCACTCCGCCTCAAATGCGGGAGACTTCGCGGGCAGCTTCACGTACTCAATCAATTGCGGAACGATGTCGGCGTCCCATTGCTTCGACGCATGAGCTAACAGCGCAGCGGATTGATCGGCGTTGAAGGGGAAGGTGTCGGGGCGGGCGGTCATGGCAAGCACTCCTTAATTACAGCTAGGAGTTTACGCCGGCAAGTTAACTCGCGCAGCGTGCAAGCCGCCCGCGAATGACGCACGCACATTAGATCGATGACAGATCGCTCGGATTTCGGAGCGCCTTGGACTTCGCATCCCACTTTGCTCATAATGATGTCGATGAGAAACGTACCGCTTCTTTGGCCGTCTGTCGAAACCCCGCAGGAAGAGATCCAGTCGATCAAAGACCTTCACGCGCACTTGCATGGACTTGCGTTCAGTGTGCACGCTTGGGAGGCAGCACTTCGTCTGTACCAGGTAGCGAATCACCCGCCACCTGCAATTTCAGACCGTGTCGCCGGCAGCTGGCGGTGGATCGCCTGCAATGAGTGTGTTGTAGAGCTTTATCACCTTCATGCACGCCTAGAAAAACCACGTCCGTGCGGCTAAAGGCGTGCCCGTCAGTACGTCACATGATTCAGCTTGATAAGACGAAGAAGGCGCGAAAGAAACTTGAAGAGACTTTTCCTGACATCGAGGAATTGCGACATGCTGTAGCGCACAGAGGCGAGAATGAGGCACACACTGAGATACACGATCCGACAGGATATGGTTTGGCTGGATTTCGAGAACCGGATCGATTCAGCATTCACCACAAAGGAAAACTGAGAGGCCTTGACATTACTGAAGCGTCTCTCGTTCTAATTACCGCTATCGTCGATGAATTTTTGAGCGCATTTGAACTGGCCGCCGTACAGTTGGAGCAGCAGGGCCACCTTGAATAAATGCGGATTCGGAGTAGGTGTCAGCGTGGAAATTTTGAGCCGCAAGTTGATTTCCTGCGCAGGAGGTGAGGACGCTTGCGGTTCCGATCAACGCACTAACCAGTTAGTACGCGCAATCCTTGTACCGCCGAAAAATCCCGGTCATGCGTAACAAGTGCGTCGGCTCCTATCTCCAGCGCCGTCGCCAGTTGCAAGGCATCCGGCAGTTTGAGCCGATATTGCCCACGGAGCTGCGCGGCAAGACTTGCAATCGGCGTAGTCACGGGTACCACGCGATAGTTGTTGAGCGCGGCCTCGAAGCGCTTGGCTAACGCGGTTTGACCGGCCTTGCAGGGGCCGGTGAGAACTTCTGCCAGTGCGATGGTGGAGAGCGCCAACTCGACTTCGCCAGCGGCAGCGGCTTCGAACAGTCCTGTGAACTTCGGCGCGAACGTCGGGTGATCTTCGAGCAGGTAAATCCAAGGCGCGGTGTCAAGCAGCACCGTTGCACCTAAAGGCAAATTGCCCCAACGTTTTATTGTCGTCTGTGAAGTAACAGCCGTCCCAGTTGTGGCCGTACTTGCCTTGCGTGGTCGTGGCACGACCTACTCGTCCCACTCGTTGCGCAGTTTGGCCACCGTTTTGGCGGGATCGTTGCCCCACAATCCTCGTCCCGCACCGCGTAACGCGAGGATGCCAGCGTTCGCTCGTGAGAGTCGTTGTTTTGCTTCCCATTGGGCGACGGGCACGACGACGGCCACGGGTTTGCCGTGGCGTGTGATGACGCTAGTTTCACCCGCCACGGCCTCTGACGCGATGTGCGGAAGTTGTGCGCGAGCCTGCTCTAAGCCGTATGTTGCGGATTTCATATGACCTACAATACCGTACAAACTGTACGGTATTGTAGTCTATAAAGACGTGTGTGTAGTTGACAACGCACACACGTAATTAGTATCAATTTTTGAGTTTACTTTGCAACCGCCTCAGCGATAAATTTCCCCACGTCGCTCGTTGACGCGGTGCCGCCGAGGTCACCGGTTTTTATGGTGCTCGCGGTGCTCGCTTCGCAGGCCGCGAGAATTGCGTCGTGCGCAGCTTTGTGGCCGAGCCATTCGAGCATCATCGCGCCGCACCAGATTTGGCCGATGGGGTTGGCGATGCCAAGGCCCGCGATGTCCGGCGCGCTGCCGTGCACTGGCTCAAATAGGCTTGGAAATTTGCGCTCCGGGTTGATGTTTGCGCTCGGCGCGATGCCGATGGTGCCGGTGCAGGCAGGGCCCAAATCCGAGAGGATGTCGCCGAATAAATTACTCGCGACGACTACATCAAAAAACGCGGGGCGCTGCACGAAATGCGCGCTCAGAATATCGATGTGGAATTTGTCTTGCGTGAGTTCCGGATACTTTTTCGCCATCTCCGCGACGCGCTCGTCCCAATACGGCATCGAGATCGAAATGCCGTTGGATTTCGTCGCGCTTGTGAGATGTTTCTTCGGACGACTCTGCGCGAGATCGAACGCGAATTTCAAGATGCGATCTACACCGGTGCGCGTGAAAATCGCTTGCTGCAACACAAACTCACGTTCAGTGCCGTCAAACATGCGTCCGCCGACCGACGAGTACTCGCCCTCGGTGTTTTCGCGCACGATGTAGAAATCAATTTCGCCGGCTTTGTACGGCGAGCCATCTTTCTTCACCACGGGCGCGGTCACGCCGGGCATCAAGCGCGCGGGCCGCAAATTGACGTATTGATCGAATTCGCGACGAAAGAGAATGAGCGAACCCCAGAGCGAAATATGGTCCGCGATCTTTGAGGGCCAGCCGACGGCACCGAAGTAAATCGCATCGTGACCGCCGATTTGTGCCTTCCAGTCGTCAGGCATCATCTTGCCGTGCTTCTCGTAGTAATCCCACGACGAAAAATCGAAGTGATCGAACTGCAAATCAATGTTGAATTTTTTGGCGGCGGCTTCGAGCACGCGAATGCCTTCGGGCATCACTTCTTTGCCAATGCCGTCACCGGCGATCACTGCGATTCTGTGGGTCATGATGTTGTGTTTTTGTAGAGCGAAACTTGCGTTTGATCAGTCTAGCGGGCGAGGCTGTCGCGTGCGCAAACGAGCAACCGATTTTGCTTATCAGCTTTATATGTAAAACGACTGTATATTGGTCATTGCAGGCTGAAAAAATGAAAAGTCGACATTTGCACATATTGACCGCAAAACGCCATTGAGTCGTCCACAACGGCGAAAAGTTGTAAAGTTTCCGATCACGCGTGATTCACGCCGTTGACGGTTGCTCGCCCCGAGCGCGGCGGCGTAGACTGTGCGCTTCGTTTGCCGCCTGCGCTTGCGCCAGCTTCCGTCGTGTCCATCGCTACCGTCACCGTTACCTTCGCCGCGCAGTTGCAGCGCCACGTTGCTTGCCCGCCGCAGCATGTTGCCGCCGCCACCTTGGGCGAAGCGCTGCACGCAGCGTTTCGCGCGGCACCGCTCCTGCAAAGCTACGTGCTCGACGAGCAAGGCAGCGTGCGCAAACATGTTGCCGTGTTTATCAATAACCAACTCATCAACAACCGCAACGACCTCGCGGTGCCGCTCGCCGCAGGCGACGTCGTCACCGTGATTCAAGCGCTGAGCGGTGGCTAGTGCCGCGCAAAAATAAGGAGACGCCATGTCAACGCCCACACTTTTGATTGCCTCGCGCAAGGGCCTTTTCACCGCCAATCGTTCGTCAAC